>JBOGIC010000861.1:0-9901 GCA_050744985.1 Acidimicrobiales bacterium | reverse complement strand
AACGAGGACCACGTCGCCGTCGCCCGGCGCCACATCGGGGCCAGCCCGTTCGCAGACCGCATCGAGATCCGTGTCGGACCGGCCCTCGACACGGTCGCCGACCTGCCCGGCCCGTTCGACCTCGTCTTCGTCGACGCCGACAAGGGCAACTACACGAACTACTACGAGGCCGTCCTCCCGAAGCTGTCGCCGGGCGCGGTGATGCTCGTCGACAACGTGTTGTGGAGCGGGAAGGTGACCGACGACTCCGATCAGTCCGAGGACACGCAGGCGATCCGCGCCTTCAACGACCACGTGCGCGACGACCCGCGTGTCAACGTCGTCATGCTGCCCATCCGGGACGGCGTCAGCGTGATCCGCCGGGTGTGATCCGGGCCGGCCATTGCGTGGTTGCTCTGCTCGCGCTGGCCCTGGCCGCCTGCGCGCCGACGAACGGCTCGGGCGACGCGACGATCGGGACCGGGCCCCGGCGCACGACGACGGTCCCGCGAGCCCTGATCGACAAGGGCGCCATCGTCTCGCCGGCGGGCGTGGTGATGCCCATCGTGGAACGGCAGGGTGACGCCTACGCGGTGAGCACGCCGTGCGGGCGGGCGGCGACGGTCACGAGCGGCCGGCCCGTCGCGTCGGCGGTCGTCGTGCTCGATCCGGGCCACGGCGGCAGCGACCCGGGGGCCGTGTCACCGGGCGGGCTGCGGGAGTCGCCCGTCAACCTGGCCGTGAGCCGCTACGCCCAGCAGGCTCTCGAGTCGGCCGGTGTGACGGCGCTGCTCACGCGCACGGGCGACTACGACCTCGAACTGCTCTCCCGTGCCCAGATCGCCAAGGCCGTCGACGCCGCCGCCTTCGTGTCGATCCACCACAACGCCGAGCCGGACGGGCCCTGGCCGCGTCCCGGCAGCGAGACCTACTACCAGATCGGTTCTGCGGCTTCGAAGCGCCTCGCCGGCCTGATCTACGAGGAGATCGTCCGCGCCCTCACGCCCTACGCGGTCACGTGGGTCGCCGACCTCGACGCCGGCGCCAAATACCGCCAGGGCACACGCGGCGACTACTACGCCGTGCTGCGCCAGCCCGCGCCGGTCGTGAGCGTGCTGGCCGAGCTGGCCTTCATCAGCAACCCGCCCGAGGCCGCCCTCATCGTCCGGCCGGACGTGCAGCAGGCGGAGGGCGAGGCCGTCGCCCGCGGCATCCTCCGCTACCTCCGCACCCAGGACCCCGGCTCCGGCTTCACCGAGCCCTACCCCCGCCCGACTCCCCCACCCGGTCCCGGAGGAGGCCCGGCCGTGGGCTGCGTCGACCCCCCGCTTTAACCCGCGGGGTTGGCCCGTGGAGGTACCACTTTCGCGGAGTAAACGCCGGCCGCCGTAGGCTCGGCGCCCATGGCCAACGACTTTCCGGTTCTCAAGGTGGGCAGCAAGGGCGAGGACGTGCGGACGGTGCAGCGGCTTGTCACGCACCACGGGCATCCGGCCACCGACGACGGCCTGTTCGGCCCGATGACGGCCCAGGCCGTCAAGGACTTCCAGGCGGCCAAGGGCCTCACCGTCGACGGCATCGTCGGCAACCAGACCTGGGGGGCGCTGCTCGTCGACGTGGCGTCCGGCGCGTCGGGGCCGGCGGCCAAGGCCGCACAGGGCCAGTTGCGCACACAGGGGTGGCGGCTCGCGGTCGACGGATCCTTCGGCCCCAAGACGGCGGCCGCGGTTCGCGACTTCCAAACGGCCCGCAACCTGACGGTCAACGGCGTCGTCGACTCGGTGACCTGGAAGACCCTCATCGCCCAGTTCAACCGCCTCCCGACGCCCGAGGCCGCGTCGACCCAGCTCTACGACGCGTGGGGCGCCCGCGACCGCACCAAGGCCCTCACGGGCGCCACGCAAGCCGCGGTCGACCTGCTCCTGCGGGGCGAGCGGGGCAACCTCAACAACGCCGGGTGCGGCCCGCACCCTCAGCTGGGCCCGGGCTTCTTCGTCTGCTCGTACACCTACGAGGGCGGCGCGGTGAACTTCTGGGTCGAGGGCGACGACGTCGACGGGTACTACGTCGAGTCGACCTCGTTCTTCGCCGACTAGGCCGACTAGTAGAGCCGCCAGGGCGACGCCTGGTCGGCGTAGCGCTCGACCGGCACCGTCCCCGAGTCGCTCTTGTTGTACGACCAGTCGGGCTGCTTGCGCCGGAACCGTTCGTCCACCGTCGCCCGGCCACCGTGGATGTCCACCAGCTCGGCGATGAGCGCCGGCGCGACGGGCTCGGCCGTCCCGGCGATATGGGCGTCGAGCTCGCCCTGGAAGTGCTCGAGGATGCTGCTGACGACGACCTGGTGCTGGGTGGCGAGGAAGCACCGTGACCGGTCGGCCACGTTGGCCAGCTTCTTGCGGATGACCCGCACGTGGTGCTCGGTCCCCTGCGGCCCGATCGCCTGCTCGAGCGTGGTCGCGATCGTCATGCCGTCGAGCTTGCACGGCGAGCACTGGCCGCACGACTCGATGCCGAGGAACCGGGCGACGCCGGCCGCCACCGACGCCATATCCGTCGTGTCGTCGAAGACGATGAACCCGCACGACCCGAGACCGCTGCCGATGGAGGCCATCCCCTCGTAGCTCACGGGCGTGTCCAGCTTCGAGGCGGGGATGACGGCGTTGGCCACGCCCGACAGCACCGCCTTGATGCGCCGGCCGGAGCGGGGACCGCCGCCGATCGCCTCGATCACCTCGCCGAGCGGCGTGCCCATGCGCACCTCGCCGACACCGGCGCGGCGGGTGTCCCCCGTCACCGTGCAGACAACCGTGCCGGGCGATTCCTGCGTGCCCACGGTGCGGAACCACGCCGGCCCGCGGGCCACGATGCGGGCGACGTTGGCCATGGTCTCGGTGTTGTTGACGAGGGCGGGCGGCGCCGGCGCGTCCTCGGGCTGGCCGCCGCGCGTCCCGCGCCGGAACACGGGCACGACCCGCGGGAACGGCCAGCCGCGGTCCAGCGTCTCGAGCAGGGCGCTCTCCTCGCCGTAGAGGTACTCGTCGGGCCCCTCGAACACGGCGATGTCGATGCCCTCGCTCCAGCCGTGGTGCTCGGCTTCGTCGATGGCGTCGCGCATCCGGTCGATCTCGCCCTCGAAAGCACGCTTGGTGGCGACGACCACCAGGTCGGCGCCCACGGCCCGGGCGGCGACGAGGGCGCCCTCCAGGACCACGTACGGGTTGCGGCGCAGGATCGTGCGGTCCTTGAGCGTCCCGGGCTCGCCCTCGGCGGCGTTGACGACGACGGTCGCGGGCAGGCCGGCGGCGGCCTGGTTGGCGGCGACGGTCTCCCACTTGCGGCCGGTCAGGAAGCCGGCACCGCCCCGGCCCCGGAGGCCCGAGTCCAGCACCTTCTCGATGATCGCCGCCGGTTCGGACCTGTCGGCGGCGGCGATGCCCTTGCCGCCTCCCCGGACGACGTACTCGTCCAGCGAGAGGATCGGCCGGGGATAGAGAACCCGGTGGACGAGGGTCATGTATCCACCCCGCTCCTTGTGATTGTGCTCACGTTCACATACAGCATGACACCCCGGGCGGGGTTACGCCCAACCGGGCGGGCGCGCCTATGGTCTGGACCGATGGAGATCGAATCGCTCGTTACTCGCGCCGTGCTCACGGTGAAGCCGACCGACACCCTGAAAAAGGCCGCCATGGCCATGATGGAGCGCGGCGTCGGGTCCGCCGTCGTGATCACCGGCGGCAAACCGTCGGGCATCATCACCGACCGCGACGCCCTGCGGGCGATCGCCCGCGGCAAGGCGGGCGGCGACGTACCCGTCGGCGAGCTGGTCGCCGGCAAGCTCACGACCGTCCCCGTGTCGACGGAGGTGCTCGAGGCCGCCCGCCTGATGCGCGACCGCGGCTTCCGCCACCTCGTCGTGGTGGACGGGGAGGGTCGCCTGGCCGGCGTGTTCTCGATGCGCGACCTCGTCGTCGGCCTGTTGGCCGAGCGCGACCTGCCGACCGCGACCCCGAGCTGAGCCTCTTACCGATCCCGGTCCTTGGCGTGCCGACCGCCGCCGAACCACGACCCGAGGTCCACCAGGAACGCGAAGATCACGAGCAGCCAGCCGATCCCGGTGACGCCAGAAATGGGGCGGAACACCAGGGCGTAGACGACCGTCGTCCACGGTAGGAAGACGAACCCCAGCAGGCCCGTCCACCCGGACTCGAAGGCGATGGTCAGCCGGTCGGTGAACAGGTACAGCAACGCGATGCCGAGTCGCGGCGACAGCAGGGCGGCGAGGACGACGAGGCACATGCGTGCCGGATGTTAGCGATGGCCCCCGAACATTGCCGTGAGGACCGTCTGCGCCTCGGCCGGCGCCCGCACCTCCAGGGCCAGCCCGCGGCTGTCGGTGGTGATGGCGAAGGCGAAGAACCCGCAGCACGCCTGCTCGGCTTGGACCAGCCGGGCCAGTTCGTCGACGGGCGTCGTGCCGGCGAGCTCCAACCGGATGCCGCCGTCGAGGGGGGTCCTCCCGGTCACGAACTCGAGGAGGCGGTGCCAGTCCCGGAGGCGGCCCGGCATCTCCTCCGGCTCGAGCGTGCACGCGATGGGAACGGCCGTTGGCTCCACGGGGTCGGCCGCGCAGCCGCAGGCGGCGTCGCAGGGCCCGTCGGGCGTGTGGTCGCCCAGGGCGGCCAGGACCAGTTGCAACCGCGCGGTGGAGGCGAGGAGGTCGGCCGTGCGCGCCTGGGCGTCGCCGATCTTGGCTTCGGCCACCTTCCGCAGCCGGTCCTGCAGCGGCGCACACTCGCCGCTGTCCCACGCCGGCAGCAGGTCGGCGATCTCGCTCAGTGAGCACCCGAGGGCCTTGGCCCGCCCGATGAAGGCGAGCCGGTCGAGCACCGACTCGTCGTAGGCGCGGTACCCCGCCGCCGTGCGCTCAGGCGCCGGAAGGAGCCCCCGCTGCTCGTAGTACCGCAACGTGGGCGGCGCGAACCCACTGCGGCGGGCGACGGCGGCGATGGCCAAGGTCGTGCTCATGACGCGGATGGTAAACCTTCACGTCGACGTGAAGGTCAAGGGGTGACGACCACCTCGACCGCCGGGACCTCAGCCGCCGGCGTCGTCGCCGGCGCCTTCTTCGCCGCCCGCCGCTTGGGCTTGGGGCGGTCCATCTCCATGTGGGCCCCGGCCGCGGCCAGGGCCGCGCCCACGATGCCGGCCTCGTTGAGCAGTTGCGCCGGCACGACCTCGGTGCTCAGGTCGAAGTACTGGAAGTAGCGGTCGGACTTCTTGCTGACCCCGCCGCCGATGATGAACAGGTCGGGCGAGAACAGCCGCTCCACGTACCCGAGGTACTCCCCCACCCGCTTGCCCCACTGCTTCCAGGACAGCTCCTTGCGCTCCCGCACGGACTCGGCCGCGTACTTCTCGGCGTCCTTGCCGCCCATCTCGAGGTGGCCGAGCTCGGTGTTCGGCACGAGCTTGCCGTCGACGAACAGCGCCGAGCCGATCCCCGTACCCAGCGTGACGACCATCACCACACCCTTGCGCCCGGCGCCGGCGCCGAAGCGCACCTCGGCCAGGCCGGCCGCGTCGGCGTCGTTGAGCACGATGAACGTACGTCCGGTCGCGTCCTCGAACCGCCTCGCGATGTCCTCGCCGATCCACGCCGCGTCGACGTTGGCGGCCGTGCGGGCCCGCCCGTCACGAACCACGGCGGGGAACGTGGCGCCGCACGCACCGACTGCGTCGAACGAACCCACGACCTCGGCCACGACCTTCGCCACGGCGTCGGGAGTGGCCGGCTGCGGCGTCTCGATGCGAAGCCGGTCGGCCGTCAGCGTCCCGGTGCTGACGTCGACCGGTGCGCCCTTGATGCCCGTCCCGCCGATGTCGATGCCCAGCAGTCCCACCTGCACCCCCTTGGTCAGCGCCCATTGTCGCACCCCCTCCCCGTTTGGTCTGCAGAAGAGGGGTCTCTCAGCCCCAATGGCGCGGAGTAAACGGCAAGGGGTCAGTGGCGGAAGGCGCCGCCCTCGGTCGGCGGCAGCGGGGCGGTGAGCTGGTCGAGGTAGGCGATGTGGCGGCGCAGGTCGGCGATCAGCAGGTCGATGAGGTCACGCGACACGCCGTTGCGGATGACGATGCGCAGGGCGGCGAGGTCTTCGCGGTTGGCCGGGAACGTGTAGGCCGGCACGAGCCAGCCCCGGTCGCGCAGGCGTTCGGACACGTCGAACACCGTGTACGGCCGGTCGCCGTCGGCGAGGGTGAAGGCGAAGACAGGGAGCTCGTTGCCGGTGGTGATCAACCGGAAATGCTCCAACTTGCCGATCGCCTCCGATGCGTACATCGCCACGTCACGCGACGTCTGTTGCACCCGCCGGTACCCGTCGAACCCGAGCCGGATGAAGTTGTAATACTGCGCCGCCACGTAGTTGCCCGGCCGGGAGAAGTTCAGGGCGAAGGTCGGCATGTCCCCGCCCAGGTAGTTCACGTTGAAGATCAGGTCTTCGGGGAGCGCCTCGGGCGCGCGCCAGATCACCCAGCCGACACCCGGGTACACCAGCCCGTACTTGTGACCGGACGCGTTGATGGACTGCACGCGCGGCAGGCGGAAGTCCCACTCCAGGTCGGGGTCGATGAACGGCGCGATGAAGCCGCCCGACGCCGCGTCGACGTGCACCGCTACGTCGAGACCGGTGTCGGTCTGAAGCTTGTCCAGGGCGGCACAGATGCCCGCCACCGGCTCGTAGGAGCCGTCGAACGTCGACCCGAGGATGGCGACGACACCGATGGTGTTCTCGTCGCACTGCGACACCGCCCGCTCGGGCGTCAGGTGGTACACGTCGCCTTCCATGGGCACGAGCCTCGGCTCGACCTCCCAGTAACGGCAGAACTTGTCCCAGCAGACCTGCACGTTGCTGCCCATCACCAGGTTGGGCCGGTCGGTGGGCTTGCCCGCCGCCCGCCGCCGCTCGCGCCAGCGCCACTTGAGCGCCATCCCCGCGAGCATGGCCGCCTCGCTCGACCCGGTCGTCGACGTGCCCGTGGCGACCTCGTGGTGGGGCGAGTTCCACAGCCGGCTCAGCATGTTGACGCAGCGCTGCTCCAGCTCGGCCGTACGCGGGTACTCGTCTTTGTCGATCATGTTCTTGTCGAACGTCTCGGCCATCAGCTTCTCGGCCTCGGGCTCCATCCACGTCGTGACGAACGTCGCCAGATTGAGGCGGGCGTTGCCGTCCAGCATCAGCTCGTCGTGGACCAACTGGTAGGCCGTGTCCGAGGCCAGGCCCACGGGCGGGATGGTGTGGCGCGGTGTGTCCGCCGCCTCGCCTCCGCGCGCGTACATCGGCGCGACGAGCAGGGGCCGGATCTCTTCAACGATCTTGTTGTGAACAGCCACGCGTTCCTCCATCGTCGGGCGGTGGCCGAGTATTTTGCTTGAGTGAGAGCCGGCGCGCGGAACCTCCAGGCCGAGTCGTCGACCGCTCCCGACCGGGCCACGCTGGTGTTGCTGGCGCTGGTGCTCGTCGCCGCCGTCGCCAACCTCAATCTCTCCGTCACCGCCGTCGCCCTCCCGGACATCGCCCGTGCGCTGCAGGCGACCCAGACCGAGCTCGACCTCATCGCCGTCGGCTACTCGCTCGGGCTCGCCGCGACGGTGCTCTACCTGGGCGCCGTGGGCGACCGGTACGGTCGCAAGCTCCTGCTCGTGCTGGGCGTCGTGTTGTCGGTGCCCGCCTGCCTCATCGCCGCGACGGCCACCACGGTGCCGGTACTCGTGGCCGCCCGGATCTTCGGCGGGGTCGCCGCCGGCATGGCCTACCCGACCACGCTGGCGTTGATCACGGCGCTGTGGTCGGGACCGGCCCGCACCCGGTCGATCGCCCTGTGGTCGGCCCTCGGTGGGGCCATATCCGCCCTGGGCCCCGTGACGGCCGGATTCGTGCTCATCCATTACTACTGGGGGTCGGTCTACCTCATCACGCTGCCGTTGGCGGTGGTCGCCCTCATCTGCGCGGTGATGTACGTGCCCAACCACGTCAACGAGACGACCGAGGCCGTCGACAACCTCGGCGGGGTCATCTCGATGGTCTTCGTCGGCGCGCTGGTGCTCGCCATCAACTACGCCGCCGAGCCGGGCCGGGCCACGCTGGCGTTGGAGCTCGGGGTCCTCGCGGTCGCGGCGGCCGTCGGCTTCGCCGTCCGCGAGCTCAAGACGAAGAACCCTCTGTTCGACCTCCACGTCGCCCGCCGGCGCATCTTCTGGGTCGCCGCGTGCGCCGGCATCATCGTGTTCGGCTCGCTGATGGCGGCGATGTTCGTGGGCCAGCAGTTCCTCCAGAACGTGCTCGGCTACTCGACGTTCACGTCGGGCGCGGCGATCCTGCCCGCCGCCGGTTTCATGGTCGTCGCGGCGCCGTTCTCCGCCAAGATGATCGCCCGGCGCGGCTCCCGCACCACGCTGCTGTTCGGCTACCTCTTCTGCCTGCTGGGCTTCCTCGTCATGCTCGCGCTCTGGAAGGACGGCGTCTCCTACTGGCCCGTCGGCCTTGGCTACGCGCTCGTCGGCATCGGCGTCGGCCTGGCCGGCACGCCGGCCTCGCACTCACTCACCGGGTCGGTGCCGGTGCGGCGCGCCGGCATGGCCTCGGGCACTGCCGACCTCCAGCGCGACCTCGGCGCCGCCATCATGCAGTCGATCCTGGGCGCGCTCCTCACCGCCGGGTACGCCGCCGCCATCGCCTCGCACATCTCCTCCGCGCCGCCCGCCGCGCAGGAGCAGATCACCGCCCAGGTCGAGTCCACCCTCCAGAACTCCTTCGCCGGCGCCGAGGTCATCGCCGAGCAGTACCCGCAGTACGAGGAGCAGATCATCGACGCCGCCCGGGAGTCGTTCGTCAAGGGCGCCGACGCCGCCTACCTCGCCGGCATCACCGCGACGGTCCTCGGCGCCGGCCTCGTCTTCTTCTGCTATCCCCGCCGCGAGGGCGAAGCGGCGCTGCTCGCGAACTACCACCAGGAAGACCAGGCGAACGCGTAAGCCCTGCGGTAGAGGAAGATCGGGTGCTGGATGCCCCGACAGTCGATCGAGCCGTGAGCCACCTCGGTCTACATCAGCCCGCCGGACCGTGCGAGTGACGTCGCAGTTGAACGATGAAGGCGACCGACATAATCACTCAGCCAAACGCGAGCCCACCGGCGCTACATATGGCCACGACCTTCAAAGCGACTGGCTTCGACGAACGGCTGACGCCAAGGATAAGCAGTCCGGCGAGTCCAGTCTCCAGCCTGGCGATTGGAACAATTAGCGATTGAACAATGGCTGGACAAAGAAGATAGACACAAGTACCAATATGTATGCGCCGATCAACGCGAGAAGAAGCGCGATGACTCGTAGCGCTCGCGGCCCTCGCGGAGCGCTGCGGCGTGAGTGCCGCCAAAGCCCGATCGCTGACCAGATTGCGAAAAGCCCGGCGAGGACAAGGCCCAGCAGGATTTCCATGAATTGTGGCCCTGGACGGGGACGCCCCGAGGACGGCGTCGGTCAGGATGGAGCCGGCGTGTGCCAGTAGTCGCCGGTCGGGAGGATGGAGTCGGCCTCGTCGGGGCCCCACGTCTGGGGCCGGTACGAGTGGGCGCTGGCGTGCTCGGTCAACACGCGGTCGACGACGCCCCATGCCGCCTCGACGCCGTCCTCCCGGGCGAACAGGAGCGATCGGCCCATCATGGCGTCGCCCAGCAGCCGGTCATAGGCGGTCACCTCGTCGTGCAGGTCATTGCAGAGGTAGAGCTCCACGTCCCGGCCCGTGAACGACTCGCCGGCGACCTTGGCCCGGCAGCCGAGCGCGATCGACACGCGGTCGGGCCCGAGCCGGAACCGGAAGTAGTTCGTGTCGGCCAGGTCGACCTGCTCGTCGGGGAACAC
>JBOGIC010000860.1:0-2112 GCA_050744985.1 Acidimicrobiales bacterium | reverse complement strand
GGCCCAAGGGCGAGCTGACCGGGAGGACGCCGTGGTCGTTCGAGGTCGCCGGCCGCGCGGGCCCCATGCCGCTCCGCAAACGCGAAGAAGTCGATCTGCATGAGCTTGGTCCTTGACAGCGCGGCGTTGATCGCACTCGACGGCAACGAGCGTCCCATGTGGATTCGCCTCAAGGCGGCGCAGACGAGGGGTGAACCGCCGATCACACACGCCGGCGTGCTCGGGCAGGTCTGGCGAGGCGGTCCACGACAAGCTCGGTTGGCCCGCGCGCTGGTTGGGATCGACATGCGAGCTCTGGACGAGAAACTCGGACGCGACGCCGGCGAGTTGCTTGCCGCCGCGGGCCTGTCCGACGTGATCGACGCGGCTGTCGTGCTCCTCTCGTCCGACGGGGACGAAATAGTCACGTCGGATCGTGAGGATTTCAAACGGCTGGTCCTGCCCACTGGTCGTCACGTCGAACTGATTCGTCCCTGACGGTCGACACGTCGGGGCGGCCGTGACCGCAGCCTGCTCGGGGTCGCTCAGTCCTCCGACGGCGGTCTCGGTCAAGACCACCCGCCCGCCACGCAGGCTGTCGCGCCTCGACGCTTCGGGCCGTGACGGCGAGGCTCCTACGACCCGTCGTGCTTCGCCCATTCGACGACCAGTGCACCGATGTTGCGGCCCATGCCCAGGCTGATCGCATCGGCTTTCCAGTGGATGCCGGCGTACAGCCGTGAGGCGGCCTGGTCCTCGGCCCGCTCCTTGAACTGGTCGGCCTGGTCGGGGAACAGGTAGGAGAGCACCGCTTCTCCCGCGCCCGCGTAGCCGGCGCTGCCCGACGGGTAGGCGGGGAACCGCGATGTCGGCAGCATCGGCTTCCAGCCGGGGGCGATGCCGAGGTCGTTGATGGCGTTCTCGGGCCGCGGGTCCCAATACGTGAACTTGGCGTCCCACGTCGAGACGCCGGCATCGGCGAGGGCGATGTTCAGGAGCGTGGTGGCCCGCGTCGTCGCCGGGATCGTGAGCCTGCGCGCGGTCACGTTCGCCGTCGCGGCCTTGACCACGTCCTTGGAGCCCACGTCGACGACGATGCCCGCCGGCAGCTTGGTGCCCTCGCCGCCCTCGTAGAACCGGGCGATCTGCTCCTGCTCGGGCGTGAGGTGCTGGCTGACGTACACCATCTCCTCGGCGGCGGCGCGGAACTCGGGCGAGCCGAACCTCGCGGGGGGCGGCGGGCGGAACTGGTCGCCGGAGGTCATCACCCACGGCTTCCAGCTGCCGGCCAACGGCGACGCCGGCGTCGAGCTCGTCCCGGGCGGGGGCTCCCAGAACTCGGGCCCGTGGCCGATCCCCGGGGGCCGGTTGAAGTCCCATTCCTTCTCGGCGCCGTCGATCTTGGCCCGGGCGATCGCCGCGTCGGCGACCTTGCGTCCCAGCTCCAGACCGGCGGCCACGTCGCTGGGCGAGCTCACCCCCGCCTGCACCCGGGACCAGCCGGCCTGGTCGGCCAGCTCGTCGAGGCGGAGGGCCGACTGGTTCGGGTAGAGGTAGGCCAGGAGCCGTGAGGCCGCGCCGGCGACGGCGGCGTGCTCGGACGGGTACGACGGGTCGGGGGCGCGCTCCACCACCGGCTTCACCTCCGGCGACGAGGCGTTGTAGCGGTACTTCCAGTACCAGCTCGAGATGACGGCGTCGTACATGGCGGCGTGGAGCAGGCCGGCGTTGCGGGAGGCGAGCACCGGGTTCTTGCTGGCCTTGGAGACGAAGTCGAAGAGGGTGTCCGACCACGGCTGGGTCGGGAGCGACCCGCTGTACTTGGTGATCGCCTGGCGGACGTCCGGGCTGCGCTGGATCGACTCCAGCTGCATCGTCTCGAGGTCGGCCTTGGCCTGGTCCGAGTTGGGGCCGGGCGGCGGCCGGACGAAGACGGCCTTGCCCGAGGCGAGCAACCACGTGCGCCAGTTCCCGGCGTTGGGCTCGGGCCGCAGTGACACGTTCCGGGTCTCGATCACCGACACCCCGCCACGGAAGGCGACCAGCGACGGCAGGATGATGGCGAAGGCGGCCACACCCCCGGCCAGCCGCCAGCGGGGCCGGCTCGCCAGGGTGCCGACGGCCGCCCGGGCC
>JBOGIC010000859.1:0-2920 GCA_050744985.1 Acidimicrobiales bacterium | reverse complement strand
CAGCGGCACCGACTCGCCGGGCTGGACGGCCCGGTCCGCCCAGATCATCGCGGCGTGAGCCAGCTGGACGACCTCCTGGCCGGCGGCGTTGCGGATCGTCCAGGTCAGGGGCGGCCCACCGCCCTTGAGGATGCACGGCCCGGTTCCGCGGTTATGGGCGCTGCCCTGGATGGACACCGTCGCGCCAGGGGCGTAGCTCGCCTGGCCGGTGCTGGCCGTCGCCACCAAGCTCGAGCGGGTGCAGGAGTCGACGGGGATCGCGGTGGTGGTCGGATTCCCCGACGGCGGCGGGCTCGGCTCCGGATCGGGCGGCGGCGCAGTCGCCGCGGGTTGCGCGACGGTCGTCGACGGGCCCGACGCAACGGTGGTGGCGGTCGTGGTCACGGGCGAGCCGTCGCTGTCGGTCACGGGCGGGGCATCGGGTGCGGCGGTCGTCGGTGTCACCACGGTCGTGGCCGGGCGCCCGGCGAGGGTCGATCCCGGCGAGGTGGCGACCGGCAGGGGCCGAGCGGAGTCGCGCCCCACCATCGGCACGATGGCGACGATCGCCAGCAACGTCACGGCCCCGGTGAGGCCGCCCACTACGGCCCGCCGCCGGCGGCGCCGCCGCTGGGCCCGCCGGCGGATCTCCTCGATCGGCGTGGGCCGGAACACGGGGTACTCCACCGCCAGCTTCCCGGCGTCGAACAGGTCGATCACTTGGTCACGTCCTCTTCCACGGCGGCCTCGGCCAGCATCCCGGCCAGGCGCGTGCGGGCGTCGTAGAGGGTGGAGGCGACCGTCCCCCGGGCCACCTGCATCACGGCCGCGATATCGGCTTCGGGCAGGTCGGCGATGTAGCGCAGCACGAGCGCGGTCTGCTGCCGCGGCGGCAACCGGCGCACGGCATCCCACAGGTCGGCGTACGTCGTCGGCTCGGGCGCCACGGCCTCGTCGACCTCGTCGGGGCGGCGCCGGCCGCGCTCCTTGCGCAGCTGGTTGAGGGCGACGCGGTAGGTCCATCCTGCCGGTGAGTCCATGTCGCGCACCCGCGTCCACCGGTCGAGCGCCCGCACGAAGGCCTCGTCGGTCGCGTCGCGGGCGAGGATCGGGTCGCCGGAGACGGCACAGAGCACGCCCAGCACGCGCGGGTGCTCGCGGCGGTACCAGTCCTCGAACCCGTCCTCGCGCTCCCCGCCCATCTGCCTCTCTAATCCCTGAGCTTCGCCGAATGTTGGCTCCGTGCGGCAGGCTCTGGGCGTGAAGTTTCGCCTACTGGCCGCCGCCGGCGCCGGTTACCTGCTCGGAACGGTACCGCTGGCCGACGCCGCGGCCCGGTTCGCGAGCGGCGGCACCGCCGACCTGCGGCGCTCGGGCACCGGCAACCCGGGCGCGGTCAACGCCATGGCGGTGCTGGGCAAGCGGTGGGGCTACGCCATCCTCGCCGGCGACATCGCCAAGGGCGTGACCGCCGCGCGGCTGGGCGCCCGGGTGGCGGGCGACGCCGGCGCGCACCTCGGGGGCGCCGCCGCCGTCGTCGGCCACTGCTACCCGGTGTGGAACGGGTTCCGCGGCGGCAAGGGTGTGGCCGCCAGCTGCGGGCAGTGCCTGGCGACGTTCCCGGCCTACTTCCCGGTCGACCTGGTGGTGGCGTGGTCGGTGGCCAAGTGGCGCCAGCGGACGTTCCCGGCGACGGTGCTGGCCTCGGCCGTGTGGGTCTCCGCCGGCGTGGTGTGGTGGCGCCGCGGCTGGCCGAACGCCTGGGGACCCCGGCCGTCGGGCTGGCTCCCGCTGGGTGCGGCGGTCAGCAGCGCCGCCATCCTGTCGCGCTTCATCGCGAGCCCGGTGCCCCGGTGATCGCCGTCGTCACCGACTCCAACTCCCAGATCCCGCCCTCGCTCGTGGAGCGGTTCGGGATCGCCGTCGTGCCGCTGCCCGTCACCGTCGACGGCCGGACGTACCTCGAGGGCGTCGACCTCGACGCCGACGATTTCTACGCCCGCTTCGAGGCGGGCGTGCCCGAGGTGGCGACCGCCCAGCCCAGCCCGGGCCAGTTCGCGGCGGTGTACGACCGGCTCGTGGCCGAGGGCGCCGAGGAGATCGTCTCGGTGCACATCGGCTCGTCGGTATCCGGCACGATCAACTCGGCCCGCCTCGCCGCCGCCGACATCGCCGTGCCCGTCCGCATCGTCGACACCGGCACGGCCTCGTTCGCCATCGCCCTGTGCACGTGGGCGGCGGCCGAGGCTCTGGCCGGCGGCGCGTCCGGCGAGGAGGCGGCCGTGACGGCCGAACGCACCGCCGCCCAGGTCGGCAACGTGTTCGTGGTGCGGGCCCTCGAGCTGGCGCGGGCGGGCGGGCGGCTGGCACAAGGCGCGGACGCGACGGGCATCCCCGTCCTGAGCATGGACGGTGGCGTCATGCACGTCGTCGGGCAGGCGGCCGGCCTCGACGAGGTCGCCGGGCTCATGGCCGATCACATCCGCCGGGGCGGGCGGGACCTGCGCGTCGGCATCGGTGTGGCCGACGCCGGCGTGGCCCACCTCTGGGACGTGCTCGAAGACCGCCTCGCCGGGGCCCCCGAGATCCGCGAGGTCGTCCGCTACCGCGTGGGTCCGAGCGTCGGCGTGCACACCGGCCCCGGCACCGTGGGCGCCATGTACGCCCCCACGCAATGAAGGGGGCTACCCGGTGAGGGCCTCGATCAGCTCGGCCTGGAGGCCGCTGAGGTAGTCGTAGGCGGCGAAGGCCGTGGCACGGGGATCGGTGATGCTCGCCGGGCGTTCGTCGCCCTCCTCGGTCACGTCCAACCGCGTGCCCAACACCAGGCGCACCTCATTGATCGCCTTCAGCCACGTGTCGGCCTGCTCGACGTCGAGATGATCGGCGCCCGCCGTCGCTTCCAGGGCGTCGAGGGCGGCGAGGTGGCGGTCCATCAGCT
>JBOGIC010000858.1:0-5451 GCA_050744985.1 Acidimicrobiales bacterium | reverse complement strand
GGTCGACCGTGTTCCGCCTCGAACCGCTCAGCGACGCCGACCTCACCGTGCTCGTCGAGCGCGGGATGGACGTCGAGAAGGCGACCGCCGCCCCTGACGCCATCGCTCATCTCGTCGACATGGCCGACGGCGACGCCCGCATGGCCCTCAACGCCCTGGAGGTCGCCGCCGCCCTCGCGGGCGAAGCGGGCGGTGGCGGCATCCGGCTGGCCGAGGCAGAGGCGGCGCTCAACGCCCGGGCCCTCCGGTACGAACGGGACGAGCACTACGACACGATCTCGGCGTTCATCAAGAGCATCCGCGGGTCCGACCCCGACGCCGGCCTCTACTGGCTGGCCCGGATGCTCGAAGCGGGGGAGGACGCCCGGTACATCGCCCGCCGCCTCGTCGTGCTGGCGTCCGAGGACGTCGGCCTGGCCGACCCGCTCGCCCTCGTCGTAGCCGATGCCGCGGCGCGTGCGGTGGAGTTCGTGGGCCTCCCCGAGGCCCAGGTCAACCTGGCGCAGGCCGTGGTGCACCTGGCCACGGCGCCGAAGTCGAACCGTGTCTACCAGGGGCTGCGCAAGGCGCAGGCCGACGTGCGCGAGCGCCCGGCGGGGGCCGTGCCCGTCCACCTGCGCGACGCCTCGTACTGGGGCGCCCGCCGGCTGGGCCACGGGGCCGGCTACGACTATCCTCACGACGATCCGAGGGGCTGGGTGCCCCAGGACTACCGGCCGCCGGAGGTCGCGGGAAGGGTGTACTACGAGCCGTCGGACCACGGGTTCGAGCGGGAGGTAGGCGAGCGCATGCGGGCCCAGGAGAACGCACCGGACGGGTCGGAGACACGCGAGTGAGCGGGACCGACGTCCTCGCGATCGTGGTGTCGGTGGCCGTCGGCATCGCCGTGGTGGGGCTGCTGTTCACCCTCGCCTCGGCCATGCGGGCGATGACGGTGTTCCGCCGCTCGGTCGAGGAGATCACCCGGAACACCGTCCCGATCCTCAACGACATGCACGTGGCCATCAAGCAGGCCAACACCGACCTGGTGAAGGTCGACGACCTCCTCGAGACGGCCGACTCGATCTCCCACACCGTCGACTCCGCGTCGCGCCTCGCCTACACCGCGTTCGCCAACCCGGTGATGAAGGCCATCGCCGCCTCGACCGGCACGGCCCGGGCGTTCTGGCTGTTCCGCCGCCGCCGGGCCAGGCCGCGGAAGCGGCGCTGATGTTCAAGCGGCTGTTCTGGTTGGCCGCCGGCGTGGGCGTCGGGCTCTGGCTGCAGCGCCGCATGCGGGCCCAGGTCGAGCGGTACGCCCCCGAGCAGGTGGCGCAGCGGGCGTCGGCCACCGTGCGTTCCCTCGGCGACGATGTCCGCGACGCCGCCCGGGAAGGCCTCGCGGCGATGAAGGAGCGCGAGGAGTCCCTCCGGACGCAGTTCCGCCCTACCGCCCGGTAGCGGCCACGACGTTCTCCAATAGTCTGGACTCCGGATGACGATGACCGCCGCCGAGCTTCGCCGCACCTTCACGTCCTTCTTCGTCGAGCGGGGGCACCGCCTCTACCCGTCGATGGGGCTGATCCCGCACCACCCGGCGGCGCCGATGTTCGCCAACGCGGGCATGAACCAGTTCCTGCCGATCATCCTCGGCGAGGAGCCCATCCCCGACCCGCCCCGTGCCACGTCGGTCCAGAAGTGCGTGCGGGTGAAGGGCAAGCACGACGACATCAACAACGTGGGCGTCACGTGGGGCCACCTGAGCCTGTTCGAGATGCTCGGCAACTTCAGCTTCGGCGACTACTTCAAGGCCGAGGCGATCGGCTACGCCTGGGAGCTGCTGACCGAGGTCTACGGAATCGACGGCGACCGCCTCTGGGTGACCGTCCACGAGTCCGACGACGAGGCGGCCGAGATCTGGCGCGACGCCATCGGCTTCCCGGCCGACCGCATCCAGAAGATGGGCGACGACAACTTCTGGATGATGGGCGACACCGGGCCGTGCGGGCCGTCCTCGGAGATCTACTACGACGTCGGCGACGCGTTCGGCGAGCCGGGCGGACCGGCCCACGGCGGCGAGGAGCGCTTCCGCGAGGTCTGGAACCTCGTGTTCATGCAGTACAACCGCAGCGCCGACGGCCCCCTGTCCGACCTGCCGCGCAAGATCATCGACACCGGCGAGGGTCTCGAGCGCACGCTGACGGTTCTGCAGGACGTGCCCTCGGTCTTCGACACCGACGAGTTACGGCGGATCGTGGTGGCGGCGGAGGAGGTCACCGGCCGCCGGTACCGGGCGGGCGACGACCGCATCGATACCACCCTGCGCATCCTGGCCGACCACGGTCGGGGGGCGGCGTTCCTCATCAGCGACGGGGTGTTCCCGTCCAACACCGACCGGGGCTACGTCCTACGGCGGATCCTGCGCCGGGCGGTGCGGGAGGCGTACTCGCTGGGCGTCGAGCGACCGGTCCTGCCGGCGATGGTCGAGGCGGCAGTGGACGTGATGGGACCGGCCTACCCCGACCTGGTCCGCAACCGGGACTTCGTCGTGGACGTCGTGACACGCGAAGAGGACAGCTTCCGGCGCACCCTGCGGACGGGGTCGGCCATGCTCGACGACCAGCTGTCCGGCGCGGGCAAGACCCTGCCGGGCGACGTCGCGTTCCGCCTGCACGACACCTACGGGTTCCCCCTCGAGCTCACACTGGAGATCGCCGCCGAACGAGGGCTCGAGGTCGACGTCGCCGGCTTCGAGGCCGAGATGGACCGCCAGCGCCAGCGGGCCAAGGACGCCCGCGACAAGGGCACCGTCGCCGCGGGCCGCGTGGAGGCGTACCGCGAGCTCGTCGACGCGTTCGGCCCGACGGAGTTCACGGGGTACTCCGAGCAGGAGACCAAGGGGCGGGTGCTCGCCGTCGAGGGCGACGAGCTGTTCCTCGACCGCACGCCGTTCTACGCCGAGTCGGGCGGGCAAGTCGGCGACACCGGCCTGATCCGCACCGACACCGGTCTGGTGCGCGTGCTGGACACCACCGTGGCCGTTCCCGGGCTGCACCGTCACAAGGTCGAGGTCGTCGAGGGGCAGGTGCTGCCCGCCCAGGAGGCGGTGGCGACGATCGACGCCGCCCGCCGCGACGAGATCCGCCGCAACCACACGGCCACGCACCTGTTGCACTGGGCCTTCCGCACGGTGCTCGGCGAGCACGTCGCCCAGCACGGCTCGCTCGTCGCCCCGGAACGGCTCCGGTTCGACTTCAGCCACTTCAACCAGGTCGGGCCGGACGAGATGGCCGAGGTGCAGGGCCTGGCCAACCGGGAGGTGCTGGCCAACGGCCCCGTCCGCGCCTACGAGACGAGCCAGGACGAGGCCCGCCGGCTCGGGGCGCTGGCCCTGTTCGGGGAGAAGTACGGCGATGTCGTGCGCGTGGTCGAGGCCGGCCAGCATTCGGTGGAGCTGTGCGGTGGCACCCACGTCGGGGCGCTCGGAACGGTCGGCCCCATCAAGCTGCTCTCCGAGGGCTCGATCGGGTCGGGGCTGCGGCGGATCGAGGCGCTCACGGGCGCCAACAGCCTCGAACGCTTCCGCGAGGAGGAGCAGGTGATCGACACGGTCGCCAAGCTGCTCCATGTCTCCCCGGGTGAGGTGGTGGAGGCGGTCGGACGGCTGGCCACGAGCTACCGCACGCTGAAGGACGAGATGGCGGGCATGCGCCGGCAGGCGGCGAGCGGCCGAGCGAGCGCGCTGGCGGCGGGCGCGGTCGACGGCGTCGTCGTGGCCGACGAGACGCCGCTCAGCCGCCAGGAAGTGCAGGACCTGGCGATCGCCGTGCGCGACCTCCCAGGCATCCGGGCCGTCGTCCTCGGGAGCGCGCCGCCGGGCGGTGGCGTGGCCTTGGTGGCGGCGGTCCGTCCCGGTGACGACCTCGACGCCGGGAAGCTGCTGGCGGACGCGGCCCGCACCGTCGGTGGCGGCGCCGGGAAGAACAAGGAGGTGTCGGTGGCCGGCGGCCGTGACCCGAGCCGGCTCCCGGAAGCGCTCGACCAGGCCCGGCGGGCCGCCGCGGGCGGCGCCTCGTGAGGGTGGTCGGGCTCGACCTGGGGGAGCGCCGGATCGGCGTGGCCGTCAGCGACCGCGGCGGTGTGCTGGCCGTCGGCCACACCGTCCTCGAACGGGCGGCGGACCGGTCGGCCGACCATGCGGCCATCGCGGCCCTGGTCGCGGAGTTGGCCGGTGAGTGCGTGGTGGTCGGCGTCCCCCTGTCCCTCGACGGCACCGACGGACCGGCGGCCCGGGCGGAGCGGGACGAGGTGGCCGACCTCGCCGGCGCGCTCGCGGTCCCCATCGAGACCGTCGACGAACGCCTGACGACCGTCACCGCCAGCCGCGCGCTGGCGGCGGCCGGCGTGTCGGCACGCGGTCAGAGGCGCGTGGTCGACCAGGTCGCCGCCGCCGTGATCCTGCAGACCTGGCTCGACACCAAACGCCGCGAGGAGGCGCTGCCGTGAACGTGCTGGCTCCCTACGACCTCGACACCGGCGGCGGCGACTACCGGGAAGGGCAGCGGTGGCCGTGGATCCTGCTCGGCGTGCTCGTCGTCGTACTGCTCGTCGTCGGCGGCGGCGTGCTGTGGGTGAAGGGTCAAATCGATCCCTCCGGCGCGCCCGGCGAGGAGGTCGTGATCCGGGTCGAGAAGGGGATGTCGGTCAGCGACATCGGGGAGCTGCTCGAGAAGGAGGGCGTCATCAGCAGCGCCAGCGTGTTCCGCTACTACACCAAGCTGAACGGCACCGGCGCGGTGCAGGCGGGTGACTACACCTTCCACCACAACGAGAGCATGGGCGACGTCACCAAGATCCTGAAGGCGGGCCCCCAGGGCGACGCGCCGATCGTGCTGACGATCCCGGAAGGGCTGCGGATCGAACAGGTGGCCGAGAAGGTGGGTGAGCTCCCCGGCCGGTCGGCGGCGCGGTTCCTCGAAGTGGCGCGCAGCGGCGCCGTGCGTTCGCAGTACCAGCCGCCGGGGTCGACCAACCTCGAAGGGCTGCTCCTGCCCGAGACCTACCACATCGGCAAGAACGACGACGAGACCGCCATTCTCCGGCGCCTGGTGGAGGCGTTCGACCGCACCTTCACCGACCTGGGCATCGCGACCCAGGCCGAGAGGCTCAAGGTCACGCCGTACCAGGCGATCATCATCGCGTCGATGGTCGAGCGGGAGGGGCGGGTGTCGGAGGATCGCGGTCCGATCGCCCGGGTGGTCTACAACCGGCTCGATCAGGGCATGCGCCTGCAGATCGACGCCACCGTCCTCTACGCGTTGGGCGAGAGCAAGGACGTCGTGCTGTTCTCCGACCTCGAAATCGACTCCCCCTACAACACCTACAAGATCGACGGGCTGCCGCCGGGGCCCATCGCCAGCCCGGGAAAGGCCGCACTGGAGGCAGCCCTGCGCCCGCCGGCGGGGCCCTGGC
>JBOGIC010000857.1:0-3769 GCA_050744985.1 Acidimicrobiales bacterium | reverse complement strand
CTCCCGGTCCGCCGCCTCGTCGACGCCGCCGCTACGGTGGCCCGCGTCGAGGGCCTCGGGCGCGGTGGCGACCCGCCGCCGTGGTTCGACTGTGACACGCCCGGCGACCTGGCCCAGGCAGAAAGGTGGACATGAGCGAGTACGCGCTCGAGGACTGGTATGCCGCGGTGGCGCGGGAGCTCGGCGTGCCCGACGCCGTCGGATGGGAGCGGGCGGCGGTCGTCGTGCTCGACCTGGCCCGCGACGTGGCCCACGGTGTCGAGCGGCCGGCGGCGCCGCTGACGACGTTCCTGCTGGGTGTCGCGGTCGGCCGCGCCGACGACGCCCGCGGCGAGCTCGACGGGCTCGCGGATCAGGTCAAGGCGATGCTCGGTCAATCCTGACCGAGAACCGGGCGGTGAAGGCGCGGCCCGGCTCGACCCGCGGGCAGGTGCCGGCCCGTAAGGCATCCGTGGCCGCCGTCATCGGCTCGATGGCGACGAATTCCTTGCCGGCGGGCGAGAAGACCTGGGCGAACGGGTAGCCGTCCTCGTAGTCGAGCACCACGCGCCGGCCGCCGCCGCTGAGGCTGAGCCGCCGGTCGTCACCCAGGGCGAAGTGGTCGTCGAGGCTGCTGTCGCCCACCACCGTCGACTCGGGCTCCATCGGCGTCGTCTCGCCGGTCGGGAGGCCGCGGGCGTCAAGCACGACCCGGCGGCGAGCCGGCAGCGTCAACGTCCAGGAGTCCCGCGGCGCGGCCGGCAGCCGGAAGTACGGGTGGTACCCGAACGAGACCGGTACCGGTCGGTCGCCGGTCGGCTCGATGGACGTCGTGACGGTCAGTGCGCCGTCGGTCACGACCGCCTCGAAGCCGATGTCGTGCGGGAACGGGAACGACGCCAGCAGGTCGGGACGGTCACCGAACCGGAACCGGGCGCGCAGCGTGTCTGGCTCCACGCCGGTCAGCTCCCACTCCGGCCGGGCCAGCATCGTCCCGTGGATCGGAAGCCCGTTCTCGTCGGTGTGCAGCGGCAGGCCGGCGAGGTTCACGTCCACACCGGCGGCCGAGTACTCCCATCCGCCGAGGCGGTTCGCCCACGGCGCCAGCAGCGGCAGCCCGGTCGTGTGTTGGGCCCGGTAGGCGGCGAGCCCGGCGCTCAGGTCGAGCAGCTCATCCCCGTCATCGCGCAGCGACACGCCGAGCATGCCGAGCGACGGCAGGAAGGTCGCCTCGGTCGCGCCCGCCCGCAGCACGACCGCGGGCTTCCCGTCGAAGGTCGAGATGCCCACCGGGACCGATGATCGCACAGCCGGCCGTAGCCTCGGCGAGCGTGAGCAATGAGTTCCGTGTGCCGGTCAGCGATCCCGTGGCCCGGTCGGTCGTCGACGGCGGGCGGGCCGATGTGCGCTGGTCCGAGGAAGCACCCGACCCTTTGGGGCCCGGTCGGTGGCACCTCCACCTCGATCGCATCTCCACCCGGGTCACGACCGTCGACTACGACGGTGGATGGCTGGCGGTGACCGTCCGGGCCGGGGCCAGCGTCGAGGACTGCGGGCTTGCCCTCGACATCGTCCGGCGCATGGCTCGGGCCGGCGACGGTCGGATCGGCACCGAGGTGGGCGAACTGGAGGTGCGCGAGCTGGACGAGGTCGAGACCTGGATGCGCAGCCAGGTCGACTCGGCCGCCCGCGTCGTGATGGAGCTGTTCGGCAGCGCGGGCCCATCGAGATGCCGGGCCCGACGCGCTCGGTCTGGATCGGACCACGGTCCGTCGCTGAGCTCGAGGCCGGTGATCCGGCCGAGACCGGCGCCCGCCTCATGGCCCTGATGCGGCGGGTCCTGTGGCCCGATCCTCGGTACGAGAGCCGGTCCCGGCTCCTCGCGACCAGCCCGGACGGACACTCCTACTCGCTCGCCATGGTCTGGGCCGGATCGCCCTGTGTGCTGCCGAAGACCGACCGGCTCGCCATCGTCGATCCGGCGGGGACGTTCCAGGTCGCGAGGAGTGCGCTCGCCGACCTACCTGTCGTCGTCACCGACCTCGACGACCAGCTCGTCGAGGCCGTCGATATGGCGGACTGGCCCGAGCTGTGCCGGCGCGCCCGCGTGCACGAGCTTCATTCCTGACCGACCAGCGTCTCGATGGCGCAGGTGGGGATATGGATCCACCCTTCGGCCTCGGCGAGGTGGCGCAGCTCGACGGGCGGAGGCGCCGACCAGCCCAGACCGGCGGCGCGAGCGGCGAGGGCGGCGATCAGGGCGTCGAAGGCGTGCTCGTTTGACTGGCACAACTCGCGACCTCCGGGAGCGGCGAAGCGCAAGGGCAGACGCGCCTCCATCTCCGCAGCCGAGCGACACCGGCCCCAACCTCCAGATCCGGCGCGCCACGGCCGGGTAGACCTCGACCACCGGGCCCGTGACGCCGCTGCGGTCGACGGTGCCGCCCCTCGCCTTCCACGCATCGAGGACGTACGTGGCTCGCAGGGCCGTGACGCCGATGCGATCGGTCGACACCGACAGGGGCCAGCGGCCGCAGTGCTGTCTGACCCAGCGGTCGGTTTCCCGCCACAGCAGTTCGGTCCGGTCGTCGGAGCCCCGGCGCGGCCATGGCCCGTGCGCGTGGTGGGCCGAGACCGCGGCCACGAACCCGGCCGGCCACCCCAGCGGGCAATCCAACCCCAGCCGGCCTCCCACGGGCAGGCCCGCCAGGAGGCCGAGCAACGCTGTGTCATCGACACCGACCGCCATGCGCTCGACGGTGACGTGGCCGAGGGACCAACGGACCTCGCACACGGCGGTGTTCTTCGGCGCGGCGGCGAAGTCCACGCCGGTGGTGACGGGCATCCCGTTCACTCAGATCGTGACGACGACCTTGCCCCGGGCGTGACCGTCGGCGAGGTGGCGGACGGCGGCCGGCGCGTCCTCCAGCGGGAACGTCCGGTCGATGGCGGGCACGAGGGCGCCGGATTCGGCGAGGTCTCGCAGCGCCAGCAGGTCGTCGTGGCGCAGCCGCGAGACGAACGCGCCCAGCTTCTGGCGTACGAACGGGGACAGCAGCGTCGCCCGGAGGTTGCGGCCGATGCCGCCCAGCCAGTCACCACCGTTCTCGCCGCCGGTGATCACCAGCCGTCCCTCCGGCGCGAGCGCCCGGCGCAGGTGCGACACCGGGCGGTTGCCGCCGATGTCGATGATGACGTCGTAGCGGCGCGACCCGTCGGCGAAGTCCTCCTGCGTGTAGTCGACGACGTGGTCGGCGCCCATGGCCCGCACGACATCCAGCTTGCCCGTGCTGGCGACGCCGGTGACCTCGGCGCCGTCCGCTTTGGCAATCTGCACGGCGTAGGTGCCCACGCCGCCCGACGCCCCGACGATCAGCACGTGCTCGCCCGGCTGGACGCCGGCTTTGTCGCGCACGGCCTGGAGCGCGGCACTGGCCGAGACCGGCACGGCGGCGGCCTGCTCGAAGGTGAGATCGGCCGGTTTCGGTGCCAGCCGGTCCGCCCGGGCCGGCGCGTACTCGGCGAACGAGCCATTGGCGGTGCCGAAGACCTCGTCGCCCGGCCGCAGGCCTGTGACCCGGGAGCCGACGGCTTCGACGGTGCCCGCCACGTCGAGGCCGGGGATGGCCGTCCTCGGCCCCCGCAGGCCGAAGCCCAGGATCCGCATCAGGTACGGGCGCCCGGCCATCAGGTGCCACGTACCCCGGTCCACCCCGGCGGCGCGGACCCGCACCAGCGCTTCGTCGTCCTTGATGGTCGGGATGCCGGTCTCTTCCACGCGGAGCACGCT
>JBOGIC010000856.1:0-4490 GCA_050744985.1 Acidimicrobiales bacterium | reverse complement strand
GCGCAGGCCGGTGGCGAGCAGCACCAGCACCAGCACGCCCAGCCCGAGGCGGTAGGCCACGTACGGCGTGAAGGAGCCGTTCTTCACATGGCGCAGCACGATGCCGATGGCGAGGGCGCCCGTGATCGCCGATGTCACCATGCCGGCCACAAAGGCCTGCTCGGTGCCGGGGGGCAGGCCCCCGCCGAGGAGCACCTTCGCGCCCTTGTAGAACGCAGCCCCGGCGATGATGGGCAGGCTCATCAGGAACGACAGGCGGGCCGCCGACGTGCGGTCGAAGCCGAGGCCACGAGCGGCGGAGATCGTGACGCCCGATCGGGACACGCCGGGCGCCAACGCCAGCGCCTGGGCGATACCCATCGCGGCGGCGGACGGCGTGGCGAAGTCCTTCTCGCTGCGCCGGGCGGCTACCCGGTCGGCGATGGCCAGCACCAGGCCGAACACGATCAGGTTGGCGGCGATGAGGCCCTCCTTGCTCAGGTACTCCTCGATCACCGACTCGAGCGCGGCGCCGGTGAGCGCGCCCGGGATGGCCGACAGCAGCAGGAGCCACGCCTGCCGCTCGTCGAAGTCGCCCACCGATCGCCGGCGGATCGAGCGGGCTCCGGCCTTGGCGAGCCGTCGCAGGTCGGGGAGGAAGTACCCCGCGGCGCCGACAAAGGTGCCCAGGTGCAGGGCGACATCGAAGGTCTTCTTGGCGTCGGCGTTGTTGGCGAAGTCGTTCCACCCGAACAGCCACGGCACCAGGATCAGGTGGCCGCTCGACGAGACCGGGATGAACTCGGTGAGCCCCTGGACGACCCCCAGGACGACGGCGTGAAAGATGGGTATGCCAGTCGTGGGGGGCATGGGGGCTCCTACGATCCTGACAAAGTGATCCCTTCGATCGCCAGTGTGAGGCCGGCGGCGCCGCCGGGGAGCCACTCCCGGTCGGACCCGACGGCGACGATGTCGCCCATCATCCGCTCCAGCGTGGAGGCGATCGTCGCCTCCCGGACGGGTTCGGCCAGCGCACCGTTGCGCACCATCAGGCCCTGGACGCCGACCGAGAAGTCGCCGCTGATCGGGCTGACGCCCGAGTGCAGGCCGCTGACCGACTGCACGAGCAGCCCGTCGCCGATGTCGGCGAGCAGCTGCGCCTGGTCGCGGTCGCCGGGCTCGAGGGTGAGGGCCCGGCTGCCCACGCCCGGGCCGCTGCGGTACCCGCCCCGCACGGCGTTCGCCCTCGACGGCACCCCGGCACGGCGGCCCGTGTAGGTGTTGTGCAGGAACTGGTGCAGCACGCCGCCGTCGATGAGGACGTTGCGCCGGGACGCGAGCCCCTCGGCGTCGAAGCGGGTGGCGCCGTACGCCAACGGCTCGGTCGGGTCGTCGACCAGGGTCACGAACGGCACCGCGACCGGCTCGCCCAGCCGCTCGGCGAGGAACGAACGGCCCTTCAGCACGGCCATCCCCGACAACAGCCCGGACAGGATCCCGACGAACGACGAGGTGACGCTGGGCTCCAGCAGCACCGTCAGCCGCTGGCTCGCCGGCTTGGTGGCGCCCAGCAGCCGCGTGGCCCGCTCGGCGGCGTCGGTGGCGGCTTTGGCGACGTCGATGTCGCCGGGGGAGCGGCCCACGGAGTACCCGGTGCCCGTCTGGGTGCCGCGGCCGTCGTCGGCCATGGCTGACGACCACACCGAGCAGACGCTGCGCCGGGAGGCGGCGAGGATGCCGGTGCTGGTGGCCACTGCGCCCTCGAACACGATGTCGCCCCAGTCGGCCGACTCCACTCCCTTGACGCGCGGGTCGGCCGCCCTGGTAAGCCGTTCCACCTCCAGGGCCAGTTCGACCTTGGCGTCGGTCGGGAACTCGGCCAGGTCGGCCCGGTACAGGTCGAGGTCGACCGGCGCGACACCGTCGGGCTCGGCCAGCCCCAGGTACTCGTCGACGGTGCCGAAGGCGGCGTTGTCGCGGGCCTCGGCCAGCGTCTCCTCGATCACGTCGGGGTCGAGCGAGGCGGCGTAGGCGAACCCCTGCCGGTGCCCGTCGATCACCCGGATGCCGACGCCCTCGGACTCGGCCGACGACAGCGACTCGACCTCGCCGCCGAACACCCGCACCGACGTGTGCCGGGTGCGGGCCACGTACCCCTCGACCTGCTCCCCCTCGCGCGCCCACCCGGCGATGCGCTGGGCGAGGTCACCCAACCCCACCCCCTCGCTTTGATCCGCGCCATTGGGGGTGTACGACCCCTCTTCTGCCAACTGAACGGCGGGGGTGGGGGAGGCCCTACCCACCGGTGCCGCCGACGGTGATGGCGGCGACGCGCAGGGTGGGTTGGCCGGACGAGACGGGGACACCCTGACCGTCCTTGCCGCACGTACCGGCCCAGGTGTCGAAGTCGTCCCCGACGGCGTCGATCGAGCGGAGCACCTCGGGCCCGTTGCCGATGAGGTTGGCGGAGCGGATCGGGGCGGTGACGACACCGTTCTCGATCAGGTAGGCCTCGGTGATGCCGAACACGAAGTCGCCGGTGGCGGTGTTGACCTGGCCGCCGCCGAGCTGCACGCAGTAGATGCCGTACGGGGTCTGGCGGACGATCTCGTCGGGGTCCTCGGCGCCGGCCAGGACGTAGGTGTTGGTCATCCGCACCATCGGCAGGTGCGAGTAGCTCTGCCGCCGCCCGTTGCCCGACGACTCGCGTCCCTCCTTGCGGGCCCGCAGGTAGTCCCAGAGGTAGTCGGTCAGCTCGCCGTCGTGGATCAGCACGTTGCGCTGCGCCTCGTGGCCCTCGTCGTCCACGCCGTAAGTGCCCCACTCGTCGGCGTACGTGCCGTCGTCCACCACGGTCACGAGCGGGCTGGCCACCTGCTCGCCCACCCGGTTGCGGAACACCGACGCGTCCTTGCCGACCAGGTCGGACTCGAGCCCGTGCCCGCATGCCTCGTGGAACAGCACGCCCCCGGCGCCCTTGCGCAGCACGACGGGGACGGGTCCGGCCGGGGCGGGACGGGCGGCCAGTAGCGCCACCGCCCGGCGGGCGGCGGTACGGGCCACGTCGGCCACGTCGACGCCGCCCGCCTCGACGTCGTACAGCTCGAACCCGATGGTGCCGCCTTCGGTCTGGTACCCGGTCTGCATCAGGCCGTTTCCGGCGGCCACGCACGACACGCCGAACCGGGTGCGCACCTGGTCGTCGGTCGCCAGCAGGCCGTCGCTGTTGGCCACAAGGATCCGCCGCCGCCCGTCGGTGTAGGTGACCCCGACCTGGCGGATGGCGCCGTCCTCCGACCGTGCGGCGTCCTCCGCCCGCTGCAGCATCTCGACCTTGGTCGCCTTGGGCACGTCCTGGGGCAGGACCTGGACGTTCGACGGGCGCGGCGGCCGGCGCCGGGTGACCTCGACCTCCCGCACCCCGCCGCCCCCGCCGCGGGCGGCCGCGCCCGCGGCCTCGGCCGCCGAGCGCAGCCCGTTCTCGGACAGGTCGGACGTGTGGGCGAACCCGGTCGTCTCGCCCCGCACCACGCGGATGCCGGCGCCGCGGTCCCGCCCCGACGTCAGCTCCTCGATCCGCCCGTCGTCGAGGCGGGCCGACGAGCTCCGGCGGTCCTCCACGAACACCTCGGCGAAGTCGCCTCCGTTGCGCAGGGCCTCGGACAGCACGCGTTGTACGTCGGGTTCCTCGATCACCCCGCCATCGTAGGGACTTACCGGTAGTTACCGGGCGTAGACGCCGCGCCAGTGGTAGTCGGAGCGGCTGTCGCCGGCGCAGAAGGCGTTGAAGCAGTCGAGGACGAGCAGGTGGCCGCGGAGAAAGCCGGTGAGCAGGGCGGTCTTGAACTCGAACGAGTAGGCGGCGCTGAAGGCGACGGCCTCCTTGGCGTCCACCGCGGCGGCGTACGTGTGGCCCCGCACCACCCCCCAGTCGCACGGCGCCGGCTGGCAGGCGCCGTAGGCCTGCACGGTCAGCGTGCCGCCCGCGTCGGTGAGGACGAGCCGCTCGATTCCCTGTCCGTCAGGGTCGACGGTGACCCAGGTGCCGACGAGCGCCGCCGCCGGCGGAGGGGGCTGGTCGAGGCGGTCGAGGGCGGTGTTGAACGTGCCCTTTACGCCCGTCCATGCCATGCCGTCACCTCCGTCGTTCGCGCCCCCGCCGCGGTCGCCCGGCGCGACCGAATACCCGCTCCCATGCTGCGGCCCGCTCGATCGCGGGGCAATGGTGCTACCCGGCCAGTTGCCGGAGGGGTGGTAGCACTACCCCGAGTCCAGGAACGCAGTCACGACGGCGAGGCACGTCGCCGGCGCCTCGAGGTGCGGGGAGTGGCGCACCCCGTCGATCACCGCCAGCTGCGCCCCCGGGACGGCGGCCGCCAAGGCCTCGCACTGGGGGCGCATGGTGTCGTCTTCCGCCCCGACCACCACGAGGGTCGGCACGTCGAGGCCGGCCATCTCCGGGAGCGTGTCCGGCCAGGTCGCAAAGCGCGGCGCCATGGCCAGCCACATGG
>JBOGIC010000855.1:0-5076 GCA_050744985.1 Acidimicrobiales bacterium | reverse complement strand
TGGCGATGAGTTCGGATGCGCCAAGCCGTCTCACTGATATGGACCCCGAGCGTGTTACCGCGTCGACGACGATCGAGGCCTCGCCGGAGGCGGTGTTCGCCGTGCTGGCCGACCCCTCGGCCCATGTTGCCATCGACGGCACCGGCTGGGTGCGGGGGTCCCTGGAGGGCCATCGCATCACTGCCGCCGGCCAGGTGTTCCGGATGGCGATGTACCACGAGGGGCACGTGGACAAGGACTACAAGATCGCCAACCGGGTTGAGGTGTTCGACGAGCCGCGGGCCATCGCGTGGAAGCCGGGGACGGAGTCGCCCGAGACCGGGGAACTGAGCTTCGGCGGCTGGGTCTGGCGCTACGACCTCGAGGCGACCGGCCCGTCGCGGACGACGGTGACGCTGACGTACGACTGGTCAGCGGTCCCGCCGCAGGTGCGCGAGTACCTCCAGTTCCCGCCCTTCGGGCCGGACCATCTTGACAAGTCGCTGCAGCACCTGTCCGACCTCGTCCGCCTTGGCTCCTGACGAAGCGATTTCTCCATGTGCGCGGCCACCGCGACCCCGCGGCCTGGAGCGATCGGCCGCGCCAAGCTCGGAGCTTGAGCACGAAGAGCGGTCTGACCGCGGGCGAGCCGGGCCAGCACGGCGACCACCCCTAGGAGAGACCGGCGATTCGACCGGCGAAACTCGGCACCACGACTCAGAGTAGCTTCGCTTGCGTGCGTTACCGCATCCACTTCGATGGCGACCAGCATCCCCGGCTTCAGACGTTCGAAACGGAGGCCAAGGCCCGACAATGGGCGGAGGAAACCGCGCCAGGGCGCAAGTACTACGTGATTAGTGAAGGCCCCAACCCAGTAGGCGCCGCAGGCGTGAGCAGGTAGCGGGCTACGCCGCCAGCGGGACGGCTCTGGCGTCGGCCAGGGCGCAAGCGAGGCGAGCGAGCACGGTCAGGTCGACGTGCAGCGCCACCCGCTCAATACGACGCACCCGCAGCGGCAGCAACCCCCCAGCGGTGCTTCAAGACACCGAACTCCCGCTCGACCGCCGCACGGCCCTTGTAGAGCGCCTTCCAGCGCAGCGAGCCGCGAGGTACGAGCGTGTGCAGCCGGTCGGCCTTGATCCAGACCGACGCGGGCGAGCACTCGCCCGAAGGGCAGCGGTACTTGGCCGAGCCGCGCTTCGCGTCGGCACCGGCGAAGGTCCAGACGCCGTGCTCACACGACGGAGGAAGGTGTTCGCCAGCGATGACCTTGCCCGTGAGGCGAAGCGGCACGATGGGGCGGATGCCGCGGCTCTCGCACTCGTCGTAGACGGCCGCGGCGTCGTAGCCCTTGTCCATCGCGCAGGTCGTGGGAGCGAACCCGGTTGGCCCGCATGGCATCGAACAGAGCGGGCACGACGGAGACCTCAGCGTCGCGCGCCGTGTGCGTCTCCCACGCGACCGGAAGCCCGGTGGTCGTGCAGACCGCCGCGTGACTCTTGTACCCGTAGTACCCGCCGCCCTTGCGGGTGGAGATGGCCGAACGGTGGCCCCACGAGGCGTCAAGGTCCGAGTACCGCTCGCGCAGCTTGCCGCCCTTGCTGAGGTACCGCTGCCCGTTCGCGTACGCGGGAAGGTCGCTGCCGTCGATAGCGACGTTCGTGCCGAACTCGGGAAGCTGCTCACGGAGCGAGATGAGCACTTGGGCGATGCACGTGTCGAGCAGCGCCTTGTGCTGGCGCAGCTTGCGGGTGAAGCGGTAGCAGGCGTCAACCGAGGGAGCACCGCCGATGGCGTCACGAAGGGCGGCGTGCTCCGTGACGAGTGCGACCGTGCGCGTCCACGTCGGCAGCATGTAGAGCGACTTCACCAGGGTCGCACCCACCATCGTGCGAACCGGGTAGCCGGGCCGTCCGGTCCAGCGCGTCGCCTCAAGGTCCGCGATCAGGTCGCAGATTTCGGGCGAGGCGAGCAGACACTTGATCTGCTCTGCGCCACGGTTCGGGGGTACGCTGGTACCGGCCATCGGAGCCACAACTCCTTGGTCCCGACCCCCGGAGGTTGCCGCCTCGCGGGGGTCATTTGCTCTTTTGTCACCTCCGATTGTAGATGGGGGGTATGACAGTCAACTGCCTGCGTATAACACTTGCGTTGACCTAATTCGTAACCCTCTCTTGCTCAACAGGGATTGGCCTTCTCAGAAACAATGTTGGTTCGCCGTAGAGTCCACCTGCCACATCGTGGACCGACATATGCCTAATATCGATGTCCTCACCAAGCTTGCTCGTCCAGCGGCCATCGGGCAATTGTCGCGCGGCGTGCTGGGGACCCATACGGTTCGCATAGAGCACGACCTTCTCGTATCCCGGTTCAAGATCACCGGTATTGCACCGGCTATAGCCCAGCGTCTCGAAGGCAGCCTGATACGCCTGCAGTGTGTGCTCGCGGGTGACGCCTGACGGCCAGAACCGCTGATGGCTCCACCAATGGCTTGTATCGCCAGCAGCCCACGCAAAGCAATTGTACACGGGAGTGTCGTCGCTCGTTCGATGCCAGCCGGTCCCTAAGCGAGGAAACAAGCTGGGATCGACGACGAACTCCTCAGCCAGGAACGTATCCCTTGGTTCGACCCCATCGCAGCCATGCGTCGGCCGCTTCTTCGACGGTGTCGTTTGGGCCGGTCGGATCGTGCCGAGTCAGCGCGCTCAATGCCCAGAACCAATGAACCGAGGGGTCAGCCGCCAGGCGCCGTAGGATTAGCGGTATTGCCTCCGGGCCGAGACCGATCATCTGCTGATAGGCAGGCATCATCGCGACGGTCTCCGGCACAGACACGAACCGCGCCTTCGGCTGCCACTCCGCTACCAGAGCGTCGAACTCGGGCTTCCTGGCCGAGAAGACTCGAACATTGGGCTTGACATCCCACCTAGGCGTAGGCGGTGGTAGGCGGTGCACCGGCGCACGCAAGCGTCGCTCCCGAGACCAACATCCATACTCGATGTCTTCTCGGTCCAAGAACGAGCGAGCCCGACTAACCATGTTCTTACTCCTCTGAAAGTTGGAACTGGGTAAAGCCGAGGTTGTCGAGGAGGGCACCTAAGCTATCGTTTTTCTCAAGTGCGCGGTCAACGGCGTGCCGCAGATGCACAAGATTGCTGTTATCGAGCGCGACATAGTAGTCCTCCAGGCGACCGTTCCTGAACGCGTCGATTCGCAGGACATGCGTTATAACTGCGCCGAAGGGAGGTTCAGTAGCATCATCACCATAGACAGGCCGGATGTCCGTCACAACGCGAGCCGTATGAAACACTCGGTCGTGTTCTTGGGCTATATCCATGGCCTTTGCTGTCAAAGCAATTGTCGGAGTCTCTGCCAGCCGCTCCAGACGGGTCGCGAGAGCGGCCGCCGTTTCAGGCTGGAGGTCCAGGCTCACGGATGTGGCGATGTCGTTAGCGAAGCCAGCGAGGGAGTCGCCATGAACGGTTCGCATCGTCTGCACGGCAAGAAGGGCACGAACAATACCCTTCGCCTCGGCGGGCGTCAGGCGCGGAACGGACGCAATCACGCGTCGAACAAGCTGGTCCTCGGGGATCGCTTCAGGTTGTGCCGTTGCCAAGTTCTCCACCAGGACCGCGACCTCGTCGTCCACGAGATCTCGCACGGTGAAAAACCCTGCCCTATGAGACTCGGGGACCCTAATCTCCGGCACAACACTCCCCTATGATGGCGCGCGGGAACGCCCGGCTCAGATGATCCACCTTACTGCCGTCAGTCGCGAAGCTCATGGTGGCAGGAACTACATCGTCGTCATTCCGCCCGCCGGGGTAGTCCCGTAACCGATCTGGGGTAGCGGTGGGTGACCGGGCTGCGACAGTGCCCCGCCCACCTGCGGCGACGCGTTTCGCCGGTCTCTCCTAGGTGAGCTCCTCGGCCAGCGCGACCATGACGCCCTGGGGGCCGCGGACGTAGCAGAGCCGGTAGAGGTCCTCGTACTGGTCGACCTCGCCGACGAGTTCGGCGCCATGGGCGCGCAGGCGGGTAAGGACGGCCTCGACGTCGTCGACGGCGAACATGATGCTCCGCAGACCGAGCATGTTCGGCGGTGCGTTTCGGCTCCGCGGTCGTCGCCGTCGGCGTGTGGAACCTCGTCAGCTCAACCTTGCTGTGGCCGTCCGGCGTCCGCACCATCGCGATGTCGACTCGGACGTCGTCGAGCCCGTTGACGCGGTCCACCCAACGCCCCTCGACCCGCGCCTCGCCCTCCAGCTCCATACCCAGTTCGACGAAGAACGCGACGGCCGCCTCGAGGTCCTCGACCACAATGCTGACGTGGTCCATCCGCTGGATCGCCATGCTGGCGAGCGTAGCGGCGGGCGTTCCAAGCTCTGGCGGCTCACGTGCCTTGTGGTGTGGGTAGACGAGCCATCACACCGTCAGCAGTCGAACACCGACCAGCAGATCTCGTCTCGCAACCGCTGATCGTCGAGGACGAGCTCGCGGATCGCATCGGGGAGTTGTTCGCGCTGCCACCGGCACTCGAGCCGGCCGGCGCGCTCCTCGCGTCCGGTGGCCGCCGCACGCGCCGCCTTGATCGCGTAGGCGGCAGCACCGAGCTCGTGCGCGGCGACATGCGCCACGACTGCCGCCTGGCCGGCGGAATAGGCGGCATGCCGAGCGGCTCCGCTCAGCGCTCGAGCCGCACCCATGGCATGACCACCCGCCGAACGGGACTCAGACATCCTGATCTCGCCGCGCGTCCATGCCCGAATGTGTTCGATCGCCTGGCGGGGGCGCGGATCCGAGGGCTGCACCGACTCGAAGAGGTGCAGGACATGCTCGGCGCACGCGGCCGCCCACAGAGCCAAGCGCCGATGGTCGGCATCCGTGAGCGTCCCCCCGCGGCGGATGGTGACGAAGCTGAGGTCGCGGTCCTTCGGGAGGATCACGGATTGAACCGTATGCCCGTGCACCCTGCCCGGCGGTCCCAGGACGCGCAACGCTGGCAGGAGCGCGGTTGATGGGACAGACTGAGGCGGTGGCCACGACGGTGCGCTGCCCTCAGTGCCAGCGAAAGAATCAAATCCCCGCTGGCGCCGC
>JBOGIC010000854.1:0-1738 GCA_050744985.1 Acidimicrobiales bacterium | reverse complement strand
GCCGGTAGCGTGCGGCTCCGTGAGCGGCGCCCTGGTCACCGACCTCTACGAGCTGAACATGGCGGCCAGCTACCTGCGCCGCGGGATGGTCGAGCCGGCGACGTTCAGCCTGTTCGTGCGCGATCTTCCGCCCGCCCGCGGCTTCCTCGTCGCCGCCGGCCTGGAGTCGTGCCTCGACTACCTCGAACGGTTCCGGTTCGAGGACGACGACGTGGCCTGGCTGCAGCAGCACGGCTTCGGCGACGAGGCCGTCGAGGGGTTTCGCCGCATGCGGTTCACGGGCGAGGTGGTGGCCGTGCCGGAGGGGCGGGTGGTGCTGGCGGGGGAGCCGCTGCTCGAAGTGACGGCACCGCTGCCGGAGGCCCAGGTGGTGGAGACGTACCTGCTCAACCAGGTGACGTTCCAGACGACGATCGCCACGAAGGCCGCCCGCTGCCGGTTGGCGGCGGCGGGGCGCATCGACCTCGTGGACTTCGCGCTGCGGAGGACGCACGGCGCCGAGGCGGGTCACGGCGTGGCGCGCGCGACGGCCATCGCGGGCTTCTCGGCGACGAGCAACGTCGAGGCGGCGCGCCGCTACGGGCTCCGGGTGGCGGGCACGATGGCGCACTCGTTCGTCGAGGCCTTCGCCCGCGAGCTCGACGCCTTCCGCGCCTATGCCCACGACTATCCCGAGCACACGACCTTCCTCGTCGACACGTACGACACTCCGCAGGGCGTCCGCCACGCCATCGCCGTCATCCGGGAGGAGGGCCTCACCGGCCCCCTGGCCGTGCGCATCGACAGCGGGGACCTGGCGGCCCTCGCTCGCCAGGCGCGCACGCTGCTCGACGACGCCGGCCTGCCCGATGTTCGGATCCTCGTCAGTGGGGGGCTCGACGAGCTCGACATCGAGCGCCTCGTCGCCGAGGGCGCACCGGTCGACGCCGCCGGCGTGGGGACACGGATAGGCGTGTCGGCGGACGCGCCGTACCTCGACAGCGTCTACAAGCTCGTCGCCCTCGGCGACCGGCCCGTGCTCAAGCTGTCGACCGGCAAGGCCACGCTGCCGCTGCCCAAGCAGGTGTGGCGCCGCGACCCGATCGGGGAGGACGTGCTGGCGGCGCGCCGCGAGCCCGGCCCCCAGGGGTACGAACCGCTGCTCGGGCCGGTGATGCGGGCCGGCGCCCGAGTCGGGCCGGCGGACACGATCGACGCGGCGAGGGCCCGGCTGGAGCGCGACCTGGCCGCCCTTCCCGACGCGGCGCGTGCCATCCGCGATCCCGTCGCGCCGGCGGTGCGCGTCTCCGACCGCCTCTCGACGCTGGCCGCACAGATGGCCGAACGGCTGGTTGCGCCGGGATCGGTCGGGGGAAAGACTGCACCCATGGCGAAGATCACGGGGTTGGAAGACGAGGACATCTCCACCATCACGGCGATGCCGGGTGCACGGGCATCGGTCGGTGACGACACCGGCGACGACGCGGGGGCCGACGACACGGGCGACGACGCCGGCGCGGACGACACCGGCGACGACACCGGCGACGACGCGGGGGCCGACGACAGCGGCGACGACGCCGGCGGGGCCTAACCAGCCGTCGCCGCTCGCTCGCTGCGTCGGCGACGTTCCCACCTTCATCGACCATCACTGGTCGCAGCGCCCATTGCTGCGGGCCGGTGCCGACGGCGACGCGGACGCGTTCGCCGACCTCTTCTCGATCGACGCCGTGGACACGTTGATCTCGTCGCTGCCGCGCCT
>JBOGIC010000853.1:0-3581 GCA_050744985.1 Acidimicrobiales bacterium | reverse complement strand
GGACTTGATCTTCTCCAGGTTGGATTTCGCCGACGACGAATCGTCGCTCGAGCAGGCGGCCATGGCGGTCGCCAGCACGAGGACGGTCACGACGCCGACGAAGGATCGTTTCCATGTTCCGCCGTTGACGCCGCGCCGGCCCGTGCGTGCGAAATCACTTCGGCCCTGCATGCTCACCCTCCCCCTCGAAAACCCGGTTTCTATCCTCTCACCAGTTCCGCACGATCGCGTGGCGCGGCCGGTCGTCGGGCGGCGTGGGCCGTCGGGTCGGGCGGGTCAGGGCACGGCGGTCCGCACGACGCTCGAGATGTTGCATGTGAACGGGCCCTTGCCGCCGGCCAGGCCGCCGACCGTCCAGGTGGCGGTGCCGCCCGCCGGCACGCGCGCGACTCCTCCGGCGCCCTCGCTCACCTTGTTGCCAGCCGTGTCCACAAACGTCACCCGGAACGCGTAGCCGCTGTCCTTCGAGCTGTGGTTGGTGATCTCGCCGGCCGCCGACGGCTGGCCGCCCGACGGGTCTGCTTCGCAACGCGAGACGGCGACGTCGGCGCTCGCGTTCTTCGCGGCCGACGAGCACGCCGCCCCGACACCGGCGATGACCAGAGCGCAGAGAATGACGGCGAGAACAGGCCGATCGATCCTCACGTTTCCTCCTCAAGTACGCAGACGCTCCCGAGGAGGGTGTTCCCAACCGCGGCGCCGGTTACGCCATCAGGCTGTGGACGCCGCCGGCCGCGGCGACCGCCGCCACAGGTCCGGGGACGACGACCGGCACGCGGCTGTCGGCGGAGCCGTCGGTGCCGAACGCGCCCGAGCCGTTCCACCCCCACGCGCGCAGGGAGCCGTCCATCGGCACGGCGAGGCTGTGGTAGGCGCCGGCCGGGATGCCCGGGCGACGTTGTACGGCCAGTACGGGCTCTCGAGGACGAGGACCGGCTCGTGACGGTCCATGCGTGCCGCCGCCCAGCTGGCCCACGGCGCCGTCGTGCGCCGCCTCCGCCCGCGCCGAGGTGTGGTTCCACGCCTCCGACGGCTTCTCCGCCTCGTCCACCACCGCCGCGTCGTTGATGACCAACGCCGCCGACGCCGGGGACTGCCCGGCCCCGGTCCCATCCCCGCCGGGGCGTGACGCCGCGGCCGGGCCGCTCGGTGTGGCGTCGTGGGACGGGCAGGCGTGGCCCCGGTAGTGGTGGCAGAAGTACGCCACCACGCCGGTTGCGACAACCTGCTGGAGGCCGAGGGCCACGAACACGCTGGCGCCGATCCCGATGGCATGGACCGTCTGAGGACCGACGACATCAGCCACAAGTGCGTACGCTCGCTCGCTCAACCCCGCCGCACAGTGCTCCCGCACGAGATTGGCGATCTGCGGAGGTAGGCGTACCCGGCCAGTACGCCGGCGCTGAGCCCGATCACCTCCGACCCAGCCACCTCCGACCCGGGCATCGCCGCGGCCGGTTCTACGAGAACCGGCCGGGGAACTGCGCCACGAGGCCGTCGGTCAGCATGTCCGACATCTTCAGGATCTCGGCTACGACCTTGTCGTACGCGGCCACGTCGTTCGCCCAGTCCCCGGTGAGCCGGGCCGTCGCCTCTTGGAGCGTGAGGTCGAGATGGGCGTGCATCATGCTCGTCATCTCGTCCTCCGGCCAGTGATCGGGGTTGGCCTGGGCCAGGAACTGGGCGATGTCATCGGCGTTGGCGTACCACCGGGTACCGGCGTTCGCCTGAGCGGCGGCGTCGCCCGCCTTCGCCGCCACCAGCAGCTCGCCGGCGATAGCGATGTGATCCTTCAGCAGCGCGGTCAGCTGGCTCCCGGCCGCCTCGCCGTAGAACGGCTTGACCGCGTTGCCGATGTCCTCCTGGTTCCGGAGCAGGCGGCCGACGGCCACCTGGAAGTCGGGAAGGTCGGCGGCGGCGCTGACGATGACAATCCGGGTCCAGGTGACGTGGTCCTCCCACAGCGCCCGCATGTCCTCCTTCAGCTCCACGCGACCGAGGGCGGCGCCCTCGCCCATCGAGTGGCCCTTGTCTTCGGAGCACGCGGCCGCGACGAGTGCCAGCCCGGCCACCAGCAGACACAACACCCCTCTCGACGATCTCTTCATTTCGGGATCCCTCCTGTAAGACTACGATCGAGGCCGTCGTCCGGGGCGATCGCGCCGTCAGCCACTTGGCGCCGCCCGCACCGGCTCGACCCGCTGATTGAGCGCCGCGTTCATGGCGGCGAAGCCCTTGGGGGTGCTCCGGTCGAGGCTCCGGGCGAACAACGGCACCAGCAGGCCCCGAAACCCTTCCCGCTGGACGAAGTGGGTGCCGCCCGGCGTCGCGCGCAGCTCGAAGGTGTGGCGCCCGTCGAGGATGCCGGGGACGCCGAGATGGCCGAGCCACTCGAACACCTCCGCCGCCACCGCCCTGGTCACCCTGGGCTTCAGGGTGATGCCGCGACCGCCGGGCGGCTCGAGTCGCACCCGCTGGTCGAACGACGGATTGGGCAAGTTCACCGCCCACCCGACCACCCCCTCCTTCGGCGCCGGGAACAGCCGTGGCGTGGCCCTCGGCGACCTCGACGGCGACGGCGACCCCGACGCCATCGTGGCCAACACCAGGGCCCAGGCCGAGACGGTGTGGTTGAACAACGGGTTGGGCTCCTTCAGCCCCTCGACGACGCCCTCCTTCGGCGCCGGCGACAGCTTCGCCGTGGTGCTCGGGGATCTCGACCGCGACGGCGACCCCGACGCCGTCGTGGCCAACTCCTCCGGTCAGGCCGAGACGGTGTGGTCGAACGTCAACGCGGAGAGCGTCGCACCGGCGTGCAGCTACATGATTGTCAATGCCAATCCCAGGCGGATCGACTTCTCGGTCAACGACGCCGGCACGGGCCTGGTGAGCATCCAGATCACGGCGGCGGCCAACATCGTGCAACCCGTCAACATCCCGTCGTTCACGCCCGGCAGCACGAGCCCGGTCGCCTTCTCGGTGGTCAAGGACAACCAGGCCCAGCCCGCACGGGTGGCCGTCGTCATCACCGACATCCAGGGCAACCAGGCGAACTGCATCTGACGCGCACCGGGATCCTCAGTCCGATGAGTCCGGGTCGGACGAACTGACCGACGAGGAACTGCTCGAGGTATGGGAGCAGACGAGCTCGGGCGTGTCGAACGGAACGATCCCGACCTTCACCGAAGATGGGCACGCCAGGTGACTGCGGTCCCTTTATTGCTCTTTCGGGAAATCCCCTGTCTTTCTGGTTACGTTGGTTGCGTTTCGAACATACGTTCGATAGAATCTCATGCATGACCAGCGGGGTGGAGCAACTGAGCACTGCGCTCGACGTGCTCGTCGCCGAGAACATCAGGGACGGGGAGACGCTGGTGGCGCTGCAGCGCCAGCTCGAGCGGCTGAGCGCGGTCGTGGCCAAGGCGGTGGCGGCGTTCGACGCCGGTGGGGAGTGGGAGGCCGACGGGGCCCAGACGGCGGCGGCGTGGATGGCGACGACGTGCCGCCTGCCGGCCGGGGCGGCCCGGCAGCGGGTGGGGCTCGGCCGGTCGCTGCGCCGCATGGCTCGGGTGGAGGCGGCG
>JBOGIC010000852.1:0-9621 GCA_050744985.1 Acidimicrobiales bacterium | reverse complement strand
CCGGTGGAAGTCGAAGGCGACCACCAGCCCCTGGTAACAGCGCAGCTGCACCGTCGCCTCGACCCCGACCTCGCCCAGGCGCACCAGCCGTCGTTGCGCCCACCACTCCGGGCCCATGGGGCCCAGCGCGGCGCGGGCCTCCTCCATGCCGACCGGCACGCCGAGGATGAACAGCCGGATGAGCGTCTCGAGCGGCGTTCCACCACCGCTGCGGTGCAGCAGGATGGGCAGCTTCTTGCCCCCCAGCGAGGCGATGCCCTCCCCGAGCACTCTCGTGACGCCCTGGTCGTCGTATCCCGCGGCGGCGAGCGCGTCGCGGATGCGGCGGTAGCCGCCGGCGTCGTCGAAGGGGAACAGCACCGGCTACAGCATTACTCCCCGGGACGGATGAGACCGCTCTCGTAGGCGATCACGACGAGCTGGGCGCGGTCACGCGCGTAGAGCTTGGTCATGACGTGGCTCACGTGGGTCTTGGCCGTGGCCGGGCTCATGTACAGCTGCTCGCCGATCTCGGCGTTCGAGAGGCCGCGCCCGACCCACGCCAGCACCTCAAGCTCGCGCTCGGTGAGCATGTCCAACTGGGGCGGGGCGGGCCGGTCGGCGTCGGGCCGCGACGCGAGGTCGGCGATGAGCCTCCGGGTCACGCTGGGGGCGAGGAGGGCGTCGCCGCGCGCCACGACGCGGATGGCATCGAGCACGTCCTCGGGCGGGGCGTCCTTCAACAAGAAGGCGCTCGCGCCCGCCCGGATGGCCGCGTAGACGTAGTCGTCGGCGTCGAAGGTCGTGAGCACGACGACGCGCACGTGGGCGAGCGCCGGGTCGGCCGTGATCTGGCGCGTGGCTTCGATGCCGTCCAGCACCGGCATGCGGATGTCCATGAGGACGATGTCGGGGCGCTGCCGGCGGGCGAGGTCGACGGCCTGCTCGCCGTTCTCGGCCTCGCCCGCGAGCTCGAGGTCCGCGGCGTGGTCGATCAGCGTGCGCAGGCCGGTGCGGATCAGCGGCTGGTCGTCGACGATGGCGACGCGCAGGGCGGTCATGTGCCGGTGCCGGTTCCGGTGGCGGTGCCGGCGCCGGCGCCGGTGCCGTACGGGAGGCGGGCGGTCACGCGGAAGCCTCGCCCGTCCGGACGGGGCCCGGCCGTGACCTCGCCGTCGTACATGGCCGCCCGCTCGCGCATGCCCGGGAGCCCATGGCCATCCTTGGCGGTCGTGCTCGGCGCGGCGCCGTCGTCGTCGACCTCGATCGTGAGGGCATCGCCTCCGTAGCGGATGGTGACGGTCGCGTGCGCCGGTCCGGCGTGCTTGATGACGTTGGTCAGTGCCTCCTGCACGATGCGGTAGGCGGCGAGGTCGACGCCGGCGGGGAGATCCGGTCGCTCGCCGTCGACACTGAGGTCCACGGCGACGGCCACGCCGGCGCTCGTGACCTCGGCGACCAAGCGGTCAACGTCGCGCAAGCCCGGCGCTGGGGCGAGCTCGCCGGGTTGCCGGAGCACGCCGAGCAGGCGGCGCATCTCGAGCAGCGCCGAGCGCGTCGCCGTCTCGATGGTGGCGAGCGCGGCGCGGGCGGCGGCCGGATCGTCCTCGGCCACCAGCCGCCCGGTGCCCGCCTGCACGGCGACGACGCTCATCGTGTGGGCGACGACGTCGTGCAGTTCCCGGGCGATGCGCAGCCGTTCTTCGGTGGCCGCCCGCTCGGCCAGCTCCGCCTGCGCGGCCCGCAGGTCCTGGTTTTTGCGTTCGAGCTCGGCGGTGTAGGCGCGGCGGCTGCCGATGTAGGTGCCGAGCAACCATGTGCCGCCGACGAGCACCGGGATGCCGGTGTCCGTCGGGCCCGGGCTGAGCGTGGCGCCGAGGAAGGCGAGCAGGAACGCACCCACCACCACGATCCGGGAGCGCCGGCCGGGCAGCACGTCGCCGGCGGTGTAGACCGACAGCAGGACGATGGGCGTGAGGGCGGGCGGGTACTGGGCGGCTGCGTACACGACGCCGGCGATGACGCCGAGGAACACAGCGCCCTCCGGTGAACGCCGGCGCAGGAGGATCGAGAAGCTGAACACCGCGAGCAGGAGGTAGGCGGCTACATCCGGCGCTCGCAGCTCGGGGCTGGTGAGGTCGGCATCCACGACTTCGATGCTGGTGCAGAAGGCGATGGCCGCCAGAAGCGCGTCCACCACCAGCGCGCGATGCCGCATGGGCGGACCGTACCGGTTGTCCTGCCGTCTGGCATCGGCCCACGGGTGTGGTCGCCTACGCCCGAGGGGGTAGTGCCGCTACCGGCCCTGACGGTCGTAGGCGACGAGCCCGCGCTCGGTCGCCACCACCGCCCGGTCGGCGACGGTGGCGCCCAGCGATCGGGCGATGCGTCGGGGGGTCGCGGTGGTCGGCGACCCGTCCGCCGCACAGGCGCGGAGCAGCGTGCCGCCCCGCCAGCTGTTGCTGCTTCGTCCGTCCGAGAAGACGATCGATTCGCGGAAGGTGAAGCGGCCGGTCTTCGCGCACCAGAACGCCTCGCCGCCGGCCGGCGTCCTCGTGGCCCCGGTGTCGAGGCGGATGATCACCGGGCCGGTCGCACTGGGGACGAGTACCTCCGGGTCGGTGACGGTGGTCGCATTGACCTCGGCCGGCATGAGCTGCTCGGCCGCCCCGAGCGAATGCGACCAGGTGGTCTGGCCGGTGGCAACGTCGAAGCCTTCGATCGTCACCGCCAGGCCTTGGTACGACGTGGTCTTGGTGGCTTTGTCGTAGCGGCGCGTTCCCTGGTAGCGGCAGCGGACGGGCCACGGCTCCAACCGTTTGTCGGCGACCTCCCGGTACGCCTCGATCTTCGAATCGCACAGGACGCTCGTTCCGGCCGACTGCCACACGGGTGCGCCATCGGTGTCGCGGATCGCCACCGTCCGCTGATTGCTCAGGTCGAAGACCACGGCCGAGGCGTCGTTGTGGTCGGCGGGCCGGCCGACCGATCCGACGTGGGCGCCGGCCTCCGCAAACGGGACGAATCGCCAGCCGTAGTCGGTGCTGTACTCCGGCGGGAAGTAGGTGCTCAACGGGGTCTGCCAGCGAACCGCGCCATCTTTGAAGCCGGCGAGTATCTCGGGCTGCCGGCCGCCGAGATCGAGCAGCTCGTGCCCGACCCGGCGGGAGTCGATCGGGGGCGCACCCGGGTCGGGGACCAGCCCGCCGGCTTCGACCGAGAACCGGAGCGGCCGTTCGCCGCGAGTGCCGCCCGTGGCCATCAGGCAGATGTCCTTGCCGTCGGAGCACCGCCCCGGGCGGGAGCGGAAGCGAAACGGCTGGGAGACCATCACGTCGGCGCCGGTATCGGGCGACGCCACCACGAGGCGGGCGCTCAGGGGCTCGACCGGGTCGGGCCGGAAGTACGCGACCCGTCCGTCGAGCACGGCGGGGGTCACCGGGATGCCGGGAACCACCAGGCTCGGCGACGCGAGCTGGCGCCACCGGATCGTCCCGTCGGCGACGGACACACCGTAGAGGTAGAGGTCCTGGTTCACCGGGCCGTACACGACGACCACGTCGCCGGCCGCCTCCGGCTGGCCGATGGGGCTGATCGCCGTCAGCCGCCAGGCTTCCGCCACCGCCGGCTCGGCGGGGCGAGCCCCTTGGGTCAGCTCGCCCCGCGGCCCGGAGGAGCACGCGGCCAGGAGGAACAGGAGCACGGCCGTCAGCCGTTGCCGACCCTCTCGTTGCATTTCATGGATTATACCGGTATTTTCGGTTGTGTCATCCAAACACACGTTCTATGATGGAAGCCAATGGTAGGTGCTGATTTGACCGGCGGTCGGAGGATCAGGTCAGGTGGCAGCCGTTGATGGAGCCGCGTCCACACCGCGCCGGCCCGCGCCAACACCTTCCTGACCGAGTTCGGGCCGCCCATGGAGAGTCGCTTCACCGGAACGCGGCCGGTCGCGGGCTCGCCCAATACAAGAAATCCGACGGGCAGCGGAAAAGGACATATCCGCGGACGGGCCCCCTGCGTCACCGAGGTCGACGGGTTGCCTCCGGCCCGGCGGCTCTCACAGCTTGAAGGGCTGGTTCGGCACGAAGATTGCGCTCAGCGACTCGGCGAGCGGCCTCGCATAGGACTGGTCGAAGTTGGACGCAGGCTTCAACGTGTTCTTCACGGCGATCGTCACTTTCTGGTCGGCCCGGTTGGCCAACACGCCCTGGATGCCCTGCAGTCCGGGGTTGCTGAAGACCCACCCGTCGAGGATCACGCAGCCCATGGCGTAATACGCGTCGGCGATATTGCGGCCCTGTCCGACCGTAACCGGGGCGAGCTGGGCTTCATGTGAGGCCTTTGAGACAAGCGATCCTGCGCCCACCGCCTCGATGAGGCGCCGCATATCCTCCTGATTCGACGACAGACCGCCCACGGGACCGGTCCACGACGGGTTCCAAAACGTCGACTCTTCGTAGACGTCGCGCTCAGCGGTGTACGAGTGCAGCACCGGCTGGGGAATAGCCGCGCTGGGTATCCTGGTGTCCTTCAACCCCAGCTTGTCGATGACGCCCTCCCTGAGGAGATCGCCGTACGGTCGACCTGTGGCCTTCGCGAGCACCTCGCTGATGATGTAGAGGTTGGTGTCTGAGAACAGCTGACTGGTACCCGGAGGGAACACGGGACCGCCGGCGACGCCGTAGGCGATCACATCGAACGGGGCCCACTCCTTGAACGTGTCCACGTAGAACGCCCTCTGGAAGTCTTCGGAAACCGGGTAATGCTTGTAGCCGGATTGGCTGCGCGCGAGCATTTCCATGGTGACGGCGTTCGCCGACGGAAGCTCTGGAAACCACTTGGAGAGCGGGTCGGAGAGAGAGAGCTTGCCGGCGTCCACCTGTTGCAGCATCACCGTCGTGAGCGCCGCGGAAGCGATGTTGCCGGTACGGTGATGCATATCGAAGGTGGCCGGCACTCCGGGAGTGGACGTGCCGAGCGCTCCGACGAGGAGCGGCTTGCCGTCCCTCCATACGCCGACAACCATGGCCTGGAGCGGATTCTGTTGGAACGTCGACCGGACGAGCGTCGCCGCTTGTTGGGCTTCGGTTCCCGACGCAATGCAGAGGCCCTCGGTCTCCGTCGTGCCGCTCGGACAGCCCGGGGCGGCGTCATCCGACGACGACGAGCAGGCTGCAGTTGCCAGGGCGCCAATCACGATAACGACCGAGACCATCCGTTTGCGCATTCGGGAAGTATTGCGGGTTTTTTGCCGTCACGCTTGGCGAGAATGTGGAACGACCCGAGTTCTCACTGGACACATCGGGGTGGCACAGGCACTGCCGATCGATGAGTGTCGGCGCCGAAAGTGGAGGCGACTTCGGTGAAAAACGATGGCGGCCTCTGTCCGGCCTCGGCTGGAGAGTCCGATGCTCGCCGCGACCGGAGCCCGGCCGGCCGCGTCGGGAGGGGTCCACCGGCTGGGAGGCTGGTGTCGTGACCGAACCAACGGAGTATGTGCTCCCGCACTCGATGGCGGGCGAGCAGGCGCGGCTGCGGATCATGTCGGGGCTGCTCGATCCGATGACGCGGCGGCACCTCACGGCCCTCGGGCTCGGGCCGTCATGGTCGTGCCTCGAGTTCGGAGCGGGCAACGGGAGCGTGTCGGAGTGGATCTCGACGCAGGTCGGTCCGGGCGGACGCGTGCTGTGCACCGACCTCGACACGACGTTCCTCGACGGGCTGCGGGCGCCCAACCTGGAGGTGGCTCGACTCGACGTCGTGGGCGATCCGTTGCCGCCGGCGGAGTTCGACCTGATCGTCGGGCGAGCGGTGCTGCACCACATCCCGGCGCGCGAGCAGGTGCTGGCCCGCCTGCGCGAAGCGTTGAAGCCGGGCGGCTGGCTGCTCAGCATCGAGCCCGACTTCACACCGGCGCTCACGGTTGACCCCCCGGCGGTGGCGCGCCTCTGGGAGGGGTTCGTCGCATGGGCGGCCACGGCCGGGATCGACTACTTCATCGGGAGGTGGCTGCCGCGTCGCATCGACGACCTCGGTTTCGCCATCGTGGGCGCCGAGGCGACGCTGCCCCATTTCAACGGCGGGTCACCGGGCGGCGAGTACTGGGTGAGATCGCTGCAGGAGATGGGCCCGAGCCTCGTCGGCTCCGGCCGGGTCCAACCGGCCGACTTCGACGCGGCCGTCGCGACGTTGGGTGATCCGAAGCGCTGGACCTATGTGGCCGCGTTCACCGCCGCATGGGGGCGATGGGGCGGCTAGGTCGAGCCGTTCGGCACCCACGCCGTGACCGCCCGGCGTATCAGAGCATGGCCTCGTAGAGTGGACCGGCAATGCCGGTCCGGGCGGAGCTCGTTCCCAACGTCGTGACGGTCGAGGCCGGGGGCGCGGCCACGTTCACGGTCACGCTGGTGAACGGCGGAGACGCGGCCGAGACCGTGTCCGTGAAGGTGCAGGGCGAGATGGGCCGCATGGCGTGGGTGCTGCCCGAATCGGTCACCGTGGCGCCCGGCGAGCGCCAGGCGGTCAAGGTCGGGTTCCGCCTGCCCACGGGCGCGTCGATCGCCGCCGGGCCGCTGCCGTTCTCGCTCACCAACGGCGCCGGGGGACCGGTGCTGTCCGAGGGCGTGGTGGAGGTCCTGCCCTTCGCCGCCTTGTCGGCGACGCTCGACGGCGACCGGGTGACGGTCAGCACGCGCGGCAACGCCCCCGTCGACGTGGCCCTGACGGTCACCGCCGACGAGGGCGTGGACGCCTCGGTCGAGCCGGAGTCGGTGCGGGTGGCGCCCGACCAGCCGGCCTCCGCCACGGTCGTGCGCGCGTCCACGCAGACCTTCAACTCCCCCCGCTCGTTCACCGTGCGCGCCGCGCCGGCGACGGGCGACGCGCCGGCGGAGGTGCGGGGGACGTTCGCACCCACCGCGGCGGTGCGGTCGCTCCGTCCGCTCGTCATCGTCGGTGTGGTCGTGGCGCTCGTCGCGGCCGCGGCGGCGTTCGGCATCGTGTCGGGTGGCGGCGGGTCAGGTGGTACCGACACGGCCGTCGACGTACCGGCGCCCTCGGGCACCGTCGACGCCCGCACGCGCTGCCCCGCGGAGTTCCACGCCAACGACCCCAGCGCCTCCCGCACGCTCACCCCCGAGGACATCAAGACGCTGCCCGACGACTACTCGTTCCTGCGGATCAAGGACGACAAGTGCTCGCCTATGCGGTTCAACCCGTGCGAACCGATGCACTTCATCCAGAACGCGGCGGCGGCCCCGCCGGGCGTGGCGGAGGACACGCGCACGGCCTTCCGCATGCTCGGCGAGGCCACGGGCATCACGTTCATCGACGACGGGCTCACCGACGAGACGGCCCGCACCGACCCCTACGTGCCGGCCCGGTACGGCCAGCGGTGGGCGCCCATCCTCATTCTCTGGGAGCACTTCGGGCCCGAGCGCACCGACGGGGCCGTGCAGATCCTCGGCAACACGTTCCCGTTCCGCGTCGACGACATCGTCGTGTCGGCACGCCTACGGTTCAATGTCGACTCCTACAACAACGAGCAGACGAAGGCTCCGATCCAGTCGGGGTTCGGGCCGCCGGGGCCTCCGACGAGCGAGCCGATCGGGCGCGACAACATCACGTGGGGCCGCATCGTCCTGCACGAGCTGGTCCACCTGGCCGGGCTGGGGCACACCCGCAGCCAGGGGTCGCTCATGTACCCGGACGCCGCCCAGCAGACGATCCGCCCTGTCGGGTTCAGTGACGGGGACCGGGTCGGGTTGCGGCTCGTGGGCCGGGAGGCGGGCTGCCTGCGCACCCCGCCGCTGCCGATCTAGTCAGTGCCCCGGACCGACCGCATCGAGTGGCTCCGGCGGGTGTGCCTGGCGCTGCCCGAGGCCGAGGAGAAGCCGTTCGGCGGGCACACGGCGCCGTCGTTCCGCGTGCGGGACAAGCTCTTCCTCATGATCTACGAGGACCTCTCGGGGATGATGCTCAAGGCCCGGCCCGGGGTACAGGAGGCACTGGTGAGCTCGGATCCCGACCGGTTCTTCGTGCCCGCGTATGTCGGCCACCGCGGGTGGATCGGCGCCCACCTCACCGTCGACCAGGAGTGGGACGAGATCGCCGAGCTGATCGAAGAGAGCTACCGCATGACCGCCCCCAAGCGACTGGTCAAGATGCTGGATGCCGGCTGACCTCCCCGTCGTCCCGTTCGCCACGACGGACGACCTCGAGGCGTGGCTCGACGAGCACCACGCGAGCGCGCCGGGCGTGGCGATCAAACTGGCCAAGAAGGGCTCGGGCATCCCCTCGGTGACCCACGACGAGGCGGTCAAGGTCGCCCTGTGCTTCGGGTGGATCGACGGACAGGCCAAGTCGCTCGACGACACGTGGTGGGTGCAGCGCTTCACGCCGCGGCGGGCGCGTAGCAAGTGGTCGAAGCGCAACTGCGGCTTCGCCACCGAGCTCATCGAAAGCGGGAAGATGCGCGCCGCCGGGCGGGCCGAGATCGAACGGGCCAAGGCCGACGGGCGGTGGGAGGCGGCCTACGACAGCCCGGCGAACGCCACCGTCCCCGATGACCTCCAGGCCGAGCTCGACCGGCACCCGACCGCCAAGGAGTTCTGGGCGACGCTCGACGGCGCCAACCGGTACGCCGTCCTCTACCGCGTCCAGGACGCCAAGAAGCCCGAGACGCGGGCGCGTCGCATCGCCCAACTCGTCGCCATGCTCGACGAGCAGAAGAAGCTCCATCCGTGAGAGCCGGGCTGGCCGTGCTGGTCCTGGCGGCGACGCTGGGGGCGTGCGGCGACGGCGGGCCCGCGGGGGAGGTCGGGGCGGGCGGGATCCGGGAGACGACCACCGCCCCCGGCGAGACCACGACGGCTCCGGCGGCGCCCGACACGACCGCTCCGCCGGCGCCGGCGACGACGCCTCCGCCGACGGCGGCGCCTCCGCCGACGGGCTCCTGTTCGCTCGGTGCGCAGTCCCCGCCGTCGGGGACGATCCCGGCCAACAACGCCACGGCCCTCGCCTTCGCCCCCGACGGCCGGCTGTTCTGGGCCGAGCGGTCGGGCACCGTGCGGGTGTGGCAGGACGGGGCGGCGAAGGAGTTCGCCCGGGTCTCGGTGAGCACGTCCGGCGAGCGGGGCCTGCTCGGCCTCGCCTACCGCGACCGCTTCGTCTATGCGTTCTACTCGGACGCCAACGGGTCGGCCCAGCACGTCGTGCGCTGGACCGACTGCGCCGGCACCGGCCAGAACGAAGAGATCATCATCGACCTGCCGGCCGGCTCGAGCTGTTGCCACAAGGGCGGGCGCATCGCCTTCGGCCCCGAGGGGGCGCTGTACGTGACGCTCGGCGACCTGTTTACGGGCGCGCCGGCCCAGGACACGTCCGACGTCCGCGGCAAGGTGCTGCGCTACAACGCCGGCGGGTCGGTGCCCGCCGACAACCCGTTCGGTAGCGGCAACCCGGTGTGGGCGTACGGGTTCCGCAACCCGTTCGGGATCGCGTTCGGACCCGGTGGCCAGCTGTCGGTGACCAACAACGGGCCGACGGGCGACGCCGGCTCACCGTCCACCGGCTACGACACCGCCGTGGTCGCCGTGCGCAAGGGCGGCAACTACCAGTGGCCGAACTGCTACGGCTACA
>JBOGIC010000851.1:0-2062 GCA_050744985.1 Acidimicrobiales bacterium | reverse complement strand
GGCCTGGGGCCTGCGGCCCGAAGGCCCGACCCGCGGCCCGTTGCTCGACCCGGACGCCGTCGCCGCCCTGCCGCTCGACGACGCCGCCCGGGCCCGGCTCGAACAGCGACAGGCGGGCATGGTGACGGGCGATCCGGCCCAGGTCCACGCCCATCTCACCGACCTGGCCGACCAGTTCGGCGTCGAGGAGCTCGTCGTGCTCACCGTCTGCCACGACCCGAAGGCCCGCCTGCGCTCCTACGAGCTGCTGGCCGATTACGAGGCGCGCCAGCGGTAGTAGCCGTCGGCCGCTTGCGCGCACACCGCCGCCCGGCCCCCGCTCAGCACACCGGTCGCGTTGGGGACGAAGCAGATCTCGTTCTCGACCACCGTGGCGACCGCCGTCGTGGTCGTGGCGGCCGTCGTGGTCGTGGTCGCCGGCGTCGTGGTGGTCGCGGCCGTAGTGGCCGTGCTGGCCCGGGCCGCCGTCGTCGTAGTCGCGCAGGCGCCCCACAGCCCCCGTTTGGCCGCCTTGGCGTCGGCTTCGGCGTCACCGAACTCGCGGGCGTACTGGGTGTTGGCCGCCATCGCCCCGGTGGTGACCTGGATGGCGAAGCCGTCCTGGAGCATGGCCCGGTTGATGAACAGCCCGTCGGGCAACCGGTAGACGTACGCGAGCGTGCGCCCGAACCGGTCGGTACGGGTCGTGTCGTAGACGAGGCGGATGGCCCGTCCCGGCGGCAGGAGGTCCTTGAGGTGGACGGTGGCCTCGGGTGCGAAACAGGCGTTGGTCTCGATGTCGGGCGCGTCGATGCCGATCAGGCGGACCTTGGTGCCCGTGTCGGTCTCGAAGCTGTCGCCGTCGAGCACGTTCTTCGCCGTCGTGTCGTCACCGGCCGGGATGCCGGGGGCGATGGTCGTGGTCGACGACGTGGAGGTCGTCGGCACGCCCGTCGTCGTCGACCGGCTGGCGACCTGGGTGTCCCCGTCGGACCCGAAGATCCTCGACAACACGTTGATCACCAGCAGCAGCAACAGGAGGGCGACGATCAGCTGCACGATGATCGGCAGGCCGCGGAACCGCCGCCACAGCCCGGCCAGATCACTCCACAGCGTGCGGTGTTGCCGCCGGGGGGGACCGATCTGCCAGTCCGGTGGCCTCGTCGCCATGCAGGCGCGCTCCTTTTGGCTTCCTTCGCCCGGTGTTCAGCGTACGACAGCGACCCGCCGGATTAGCGGCACTCCCACCCAACCACCCAACCGTTTACTCCGCGCCATTGGGCCTGTGCGACCCCTCTTCTGCAGATTGAACGGGGGGATCGAGCGGCGACGGCTTCCCGAGCGAGCCGAGTTGCGCGATATCACGCGGGAACAGGAGCCCGAGCGTCCAGTCGCCGACGATCCGCGCTTTGCGCCCGAGGCCGGGCGTCATCACCAGGTGGTAGGAGCGGCCCATCCACCACGCCGCCCATCCGGTGAACGTGAACCGGCGCACCTGGGCCGTGCCCTCACCGCGGCCCAGCGTCACGGCCAGTCCCCGGTTCCGGTAGGTGAACGGCGCGGCCCGGCCCGCCCCGTGGTCGGCGGCGACGTTGCGCCCGCACCGCAGGCCCTGGCGGAGCGCGTGCTGTGCCGTCGGTGGGCACGTGCCGCCTTCGGGATCCGGGACGGCGGCGCTGTCGCCGAGGGCGTAGGCGTCCGGCACCCCGGCGACCCGCAGATGGTCGTCCACGATCACGCGCCCGCGGTCGTCGAGGGGAAACCCGGTCTCGGCGGCGAGGGGCGAGGACCGTTGCCCGACGGTCCACACGATGGTGTCGGAGGTGTACTCGGTACCGTTCGAAAGGACGACGTGCCGGTCGACGCAGCCGAGCAGCCGGGTGTGCAGGTGCACCTCGATGCCGCGCCGGCGCAGGACGCGCGCCGTGTACTCGGCCAGCTTCGGGTCGAGCCCGGGGAGGAGCCGGTCCTGCGCCTCGACGATCACCCAACGGGTGTCGGAGCGCCGGAGGTTCGGGTACCAGCGCAGCGCGTCGCGGACGAGCGACTCCATCTCGGCCAGCGCCTCCACGCCGGCGTAGCC
>JBOGIC010000850.1:0-3249 GCA_050744985.1 Acidimicrobiales bacterium | reverse complement strand
CTGCCGCCCAGCGCGCGGCCGTCGGGGAGCGTTCAGCCGCTGAGATCGCCCTCCGGGACGCCAGGGCTGCCGTGACAGCCGCCACCGGCGATCTGGCTGCCGCAGCCACGTCTGCCCACGCAGTCTTGGCCGCTCCCGACGTCGCCGCCGTCATCGGCCCGAGCGCGGACGGCCTGGCCCTACACCGCGCGGTGCCGGCGGCGGTGGCTCTTGCTGCAGCCGCCACCGTCGATCAGCAGGCAGAGGTCGTCGAACGCTCGGGGCGCGAGACGTCGAACTCCCTCCACGCCGTCGAAGTCGAGCTGGGGCGCCTCGCCGAAGGAACCGCCGGCCTGCTCGACGTCGGCGCCGACGTGGCCTCGGCGGTCAGCGCGCTGCGGGAGGCCAGCATTGGAGCCGTGCCAGGCTGGCACTGGATCGAGAACACGGTCCTCGCGGACGACCGCCCAGCCTTCATCGCCGCCCGCCCCGACATCGTCAACGGCGTCGTCGTCATGGACGCCGCCAAGCTGTCCGCAGCTCGCACGACGTTGGAGAGGGCAGGACTGCTCCCCCGGATGGCGGTGGCGGTGACGACCTCAAAGACGGCAACGGCCACCGCCGACGGCCTGCCGGCGCCGGAGGAGGACGACCGGTTCGTGGTCGAGCCCCACCCCGGGCTGTACGACAAGGACAAGGCGCGCCAGGAAATCGAGCGGCTCCACGAAGCCCAGACCATGCTTACGGAGATCCTTGCCGACCAGGTTGGGCGCGCCCGCGAGCTACGGGAGTCCGCCGGCCTCGCCCGCCGCCACGCCGAGGCCTGGCCCGACGCGCGCCTGGATGACCTCGAAGCCGGCCTCGCCCAAGCCGAGGACTGTGTTCGGGCCGCCGAGCAGCGGATCGAAACCGCCGCCGATGCAGTACGGGTCGCGGCCCAAGACGAGCGGGACGCCACTGACTCCGAGCGCCTCGCTGGCGAGGACGAGCAGGCCGCGGTGGCGGCCCGCTTGCGGCTGGCTCCAGTCATCGAGGCAGGGGCCGCTGTCGCCGCTGACGCCCTGGAGCGGCCTGCAGTCGTTGAGCAGATCGCCCGCCACGACCGGGAGGCCTCCGAGGCGGCGGAGGAGGCCGAGGAAGCGAGCGCCGCCGCCGAGGTGGCCGCCGCCGAGGAGCGGGCGTCCGAGCAGGTGGCCAGAGCCTCGACGGAACGGGCATTGCAGATCGGCGAGGACCCGGCTCCGACCGTGCCCGCTGAGCCGGTCCACCTGCTCGTAGCCGAACATGCCGAGGCGACGAGGCGGTTCGAGGACGAGTCCGCGGGGCGCGACCACGGCGAGGCGCTGAAGCGCGCAGAGGCGGAGTTTCGTCGCACGGGCGCCGACCTCGGCGGCCATTCGGAGGAGACCCTGTCCCTCGCGGGCGTGCTCTCTGCGTCGGTTCTCGCCGGCACCGCCGAGTCGGTGCGAGCCCAGATCGCGGCGAGCGCCGAAGCGTGGAAGGCGGCGAACGACCGCAAGTCCCAGCGCCGGCGGGATGTCGAGCGCTGGGAGGAGACGACCGACACCCATCGGCCGATTGACCGGCCTGCCCACGCCGCGCTCGGACCAGACGAGGCGCCCACCGACGCCGACGATGCCGCTCGCCGGGCCACAGACTTGAACCGGGCGCTGGTCGCCGCCCGCGCTGGCCGGGACGCCCAGCAGGTCGCCGTGACTGCAGCCGAGGCCGCCCACACGGCTGCGGCCAGGGCGGCCAGCGACTTCGCGGCGGCGGTAATCGGGGGAGACGATCCCCTGGGTGGCGCTGACCCGTACGTGGGTGATGTCGACGCGGCGCGCAGGGACCTGGAAAGCCGTCGCGCTGCGGTCGAGTACGCCCGGCAGTTCCTCGGGGAGGCGCGCGTCGAGCGTGAGCGCGCTGCCGGGGCCGTGAACACTCGGGCCAGCAACCGGCGCTGGGCCGACATCGGGGACTCCCTCAAGGAGCTGTGCGCCGTCGCGGGCCCGGATGAGCTGACGGCCCACGGCGGTCGGTACTTGGCCGGCCTGCGCACCCGGGAGGAAAGCCTGCGTTCCGACATCGCCGACCTCGACACCCACCGTTCGGCGGTCATCGACTCCCTCGGGCAGACCTGTGACCGGCTGCGCCGCAACCTGCACGCGGTGCGGGGCGCCTCGACCATCCCGACCCAGGTTGCGAACGTCGGCGGCCATCAGGCCATCGTCATCGAGTTCAAGCGGCTCGCGGCCGAGGCGGCCAACGCCGCCCTTGCCTCGGTGGTGGACGAGTGGGCGGCGACGAAGGCGGACGTGCACGACGCCAAGGCGCGCCAGACGCGGCTCATGCAGGCCCTCTCGGCAACGGTCGAGAACCGACCGCAGGCGGGGCGGTGGAGCGTGAAGCTCCTCAAGCCCCGCATCGACGGCGACGTGACCTACTGCCCGCCCGACAGGGTGAGCAAGGAGTACTCGGGCGGCCAGGAGCTGACGTTGGCGGTGCTGCTCTACTGCGCCCTGGCCAAGGTCCGCTCCGACGACCGGACCGGCAACGACCGCCCGCCGGGGCTCCTGCTGCTCGACAATCCCTTTGGGGCCGCCTCCAACGAGCGTCTAATCGAGATGTGGCAGAAGCTGGCGGAGGCCGCCGACGTCCAGCTCCTCTGCTTCACAGCCCTTGGCGAGCCCTCAATCCTCAACGGCTTCAACGGGCCCGGCACCATTCGTCAGGTGCTGCGCAACGACCGCGACCAGCGCAACGGCCACCAGCACGTGCGCGCCGTCGGCGCCGACGGACGGGTCGTCCAGCTTGTTCAGGCGCACCTGGCCGGTCCGGAACTGGAGGTTGGCGAGGAGAGTCGCGTCGATGGGATCGGCTACCAGACGAAGCCGACCTTCCCCGCCGAACCGCCGGAGCCCGTACTGGAGAGCGAGGCGTGACCGAGCCGCTCGGATACGAACGCGCTGGCCATCTGAAGGAGCGGTTGGTCGCCGGCGGACGGGCGGTGTGCCGGTCGGAGGCGCTTCTGACGAGCTGGTCCGAGGCGGCTCCGGAGCTGATCGGGGCCGCCGATCAGATGGTGGCGCTGCGGGAGGCGATCGATGTGCTGGCCAACGCCAGCGAGCTGGCGGTCCCGAAGGGGCGGGCATCATGGGACACGTCGTTCACGCCTGCCCTGCCTCGATTTGTCGTCGTGGCCGGGATGAGCCAGCGACGGCTCAGCCCCTGGCGGGACCAGGCGTGGCGGCACGAGCTGGGCTGGGTTGCATC
>JBOGIC010000849.1:0-2432 GCA_050744985.1 Acidimicrobiales bacterium | reverse complement strand
GACGTACTCGAGGTACCAGGCGGCGGCGATGGCGGCGACGGCCAGGGCGGTGAGACCGTCGGTGGGACCGGCGACCAGGGCCAGGGCGGCCGGGTAGGCGGCGTCGGCCAGCCGGTCGAGGGCGGAGTCGAGGAGGAAGCCGACCTTGGTCGTGCGTCCGGCCTGTACGGCGACGGCCCCGTCGAGGGCGTCGAGCAGGCCGGAGACGGTCACCGCCGCGCAGGCGGCGGCGGGGCCGATCCAGCCGTCGATCAGGGCGAGGGGGACCGCGGCCAGCGCGAACACCAGCGCCGCGATCGTGACGGCATTGGGCGACACGCCGGCGCGGGCGAGCGGGCGCGCCACGGCGGCCGACGCCCGCAGCCACCCACCGACGAACCCACCCGGGGGTTCGGTGAGGTGCAGGTCGGACCACTGCTTGACGTGTTCCTCGCCGGGGCGTCCCATGTCTTCTCGGTGCGTGTCACACCCCCTTGCTAAGGTTACGCCCATGGCCCTCGCCCAGCGACGGATGACCGCCGACGAGTTCCTCGCGCTTCCCCCCGATCGCCGAAGCCAGCTGATTGACGGGGAGATCGTGGTGTCCGATCCGGTCCTGCGCCACAACCGTATCCAGATGGCTCTTTACCGCGACCTGGCCGATTGGCTCGATACGCAACCGGGCTGGGGCGAGGCGGGCATCGGATGCAACGTGCGCATCGATGAGCAGAGCGTGTTCGTGCCCGACGTGTGGTTCGTGTCGGAGGCGGATCGGCCCGGGCGCGATGCCAAATGGTTCGATCGGCCACCCGACCTCGTCGCCGAAGTGCGGTCGCCTTCCACGTGGCGGTACGACACCGGCACGAAGAAGGCGGCGTACTTCCGGACCGGCGTCACCGAGCTATGGCTGCTCGACACCGAGACCGACACGGTGCTCGTCTTCCGGCGCGACGAGTCCGTCGAGGTGGTCGCCGGTGAGCAGCTCACCACTCCCCTGCTGCCGGGGCTGGCGATCGACGTGGCCGCTCTATTCGACCGCTGAGGCGTCCGAGTCCCGCCACCGTCGCCTCGCTGGCGGGCCTGGCCCGCATGGGCGTGGCCGCCGCCCGGTTCCTGAAGCCCGACCCGGCCGCGCCGCCGATCGACGTGCGCGTGGTCATCCCCGCCCGGGACGAGGTCGACAACATCGCCGCGTGCGTGCACGCCGCCCGCCAACAGGCCACCGAGGTGGTCGTGGTCGACGACGCGTCGAGCGACGGCACCGGGGCCGTCGCGGAAGCCGCCGGCGCGAACGTGCTCCGCCTCGATGGTCCCCTGCCCGCGGAGTGGACCGGCAAGGCCCGGGCGTGCTCGGCTGGGAGCGAGGGCGCGGTCACCGAGTGGCTCGCGTTCGTCGACGCCGATGTGGTGCTGCACCCGAACGCGCTCGCCACCATGGCCGCCGCCACGACCCACACGTCGACGAGCATCGTGGGCGGGCTCGAATGCCGGTCGTTCTGGGAACGGCTGCTGCTGCCCGAGCTGGGCCTGGCCCTCGTGCAGGCGGGCCTGCCCCCACATTTCGCCAGCGGGCAGTGCTTCCTCGTGCGCCGAGACCACTACGAGGCCGTCGGCGGGCACGGCCACCCCGACGTGCGGGGGTCGGTGGTCGACGACCGCGACCTCGCACGGGTCCTGACCGGACACGACCCCCGCATAGCCCCGAAACTCCTCACCACGAGGATGTACCGCGGCGGTCGCGAGTTGCGGGCCGGCCTGGTGAAGAACCAGGCGTCGCTGCATCCGCATCCGGTCCGGCACCTCGCCGCCCTCCTCGCCCCCGTCGCCACCCGCCGCCCATGGGCCGTGGTCGTCGTGAGCGCCGGCGGTCGGGCCGCTGCCGGGCAGAACCCGCTCTACGGTGTACTCGCCCCCGTCGCCCGCGTCGCTCTGGCGGCGCTCTACCTCGAGAGCAGGTGGCGGCGCACGGTGACATGGAAGGGACGAGACGTGGAGGTTTCGCATGGCTGACGGCCCCTGGGAGACGGTCCAGCGCATCAACCAGGCGTGGAGGGACGGCGACGCCGCCGGCATCGGGGGGTTGTTCCACGAGGATGCCGTGATCGTCCACCCCGGCTTCGAGGGCCGCAGCGAAGGCCGGGACGCGTGCGTACGCAGCTACCAGGAGTTCGCCGAACAGGCCGCAGTCCAGCGCCTCGACGCCTTCGACGCCCATACCGACGTCGTGGGCGACACGGCCGTCGTCACCTACGGCTTCGAGATCGACTACCAGGTCGAGGGCGAGCTGCTCAACGACTCCGGTCGAGATGTCTTCGTGCTGAGGCGGGAGAACGGCGGCCCCTGGCAGGCGATCTGGCGCACCCTGGTCATGGAGGCCTGACCACTGACGCCGGTACCCTCGTAAGCGGTGGCAGAGTGGGCCGCGGGACTTGATCGCAGCGTGGCCCGGGTCT
>JBOGIC010000848.1:0-2170 GCA_050744985.1 Acidimicrobiales bacterium | reverse complement strand
AGACGAGGTCGAACGGGCCGGGCAGGTCGGCGACCGTGTCGAGGGCCGGTCCGACACGGATCTCGATGCGGTCTGCGAACGGGCTGGCCCCGATGTGGCGCCGGGCGACGGCGACGTGGTCCTCGTTGATGTCGCAGGTGACGATCGTGCCGCCGGGCGGGAGCGCAGGCGCCATCGACAGCGCCGAGTAGCCCGTGAACGTCCCGATCTCGAGGATCCGGCGGGCGCCGGTCAACTCCACCATGAGGGCGAGGAACTGGCCCTCGACGGGGCCGACCATCATGCCGTGGGCGGTCGAGAAATCGCGGGTCTCAGCGGCGAGCGCCGACAGGTGCGGCGCCTCCGGCGTGCTGTGCTCGGCGGCGTACTGGTCGACCTCCGGTGTGACGATCACAGCTCGCAATCGTGCCAGGCTGGGGCCCGTGGCTGCGCGCGTCACCAGGCACGAGGGCCCGGTGCCCGCTCCGGGCAACATCGAGGCCGCCATGCGCGCCGACGGGCTCGACCCCCGGCGCTGGGGGAACGCACCCGGCGACCGCTACGGGTGGCACGAGCACGGCTACCACAAGGTGCTGTTCTGCCTGTCGGGTTCGATCGTGTTCCACACCCGCTCCGACGGCGATATCGAGCTCGGCCCCGGCGACCGCCTCGACGTCGAGCCCGGCACCGAGCACGCCGCGACGGTCGGCGCCACGGGCGTGGAGTGCGTGGAGGCGCCGCAGTAGGGGAACACTCGCGCACATGGCTGTGAACAAGACCCTCGCTACGTACCTCAACGACCATCTCGCCGGGTCCGTCGCCGGCCGTGACCTCGCCCGCAAGCTCGCCAACCACCACGCCGGCACGACCATCGGGCCGCAGCTGTCGGAGCTGGCCGCCGACATCGAGACCGATCAGATCACCCTCGCCGACCTCATGGACCGACTCGGTGTCCCCAAGGACGTGTTCAAGCAGGCCGGCAGCTGGACGGTCGAGAAGCTCGGCCGGCTGCGCTTCGTGCCCCAGCTGACCGGCAGCCCGGCCCTGTCGCTGTTCATGGAGCTCGAGATGCTGTCGATGGGCGTCCACGGCAAGCGCTCCCTGTGGCAGGCGCTGCGCGAGGTGGCGACGGTCCACCCCGCCCTCGCGGATGTCGACCTCGACACCCTGGTGAAGCGAGCCGAGGACCAGCTCGACCGCCTGGAGCGCCTCCGCCTCCTCCACGCCACCCCCACGTTGACGGCCTGAGCCCGGCCGTCGCTCACCGCTGCTCGGCCCGGAAGCGTTCGCCGATGAGGTTGAGCGCGCTGCCGGCGCGGAACCAGTCGATGTGCTCCTCGGAGAAGCTGTGGTCGCACCAGAACTCCTCGGCCGTGTCGTCGGTGTGCAGCAGCACGCACCGCACCGGTTGGTCGGGCGCCAGCGAGGCCAGGCCCGTGATCACGACGCGATCGTCGACCCGCACGGCGTCGTAGGTGGCCGGATCGCAGAACGTGAGCGGCAGGAGCCCCTGCTTTTTGAGGTTGGTCTCGGCGATGCGGGCGAACGACCGCACGATGACCGCCCTCGCGCCCATGAACCGCGGCTCCATCGCCGCGTGCTCGCGGGACGACCCCTCGCCGTAGTTCTCGTCGCCGACGGCGACCCAGGCGAGGCCCGCCTCCTTGTAGTGGCGAGCCACGTCGGGATAGGCCTCGATGGTGTCGTGGACCCGGCACCATCCCTTGCCCGCCTCGCCCGTGTACGCGTTGACGGCGCCGAGAAACAGGTTGGCGCTGATGTTCTCGAGGTGGCCGCGGTACCGCAGCCAGCGCCCGGCCGCCGAGATGTGGTCGGTCGTGCACTTCCCCGCGGCCTTGAGCATGACCGCCAGCTCGATGGCGTCCTCCCCTCCCCAGGCCGGGAACGGGTCGAGGTGCTGCAGGCGCTCGCTGTCGGGGCGAATGATCACCTCGATATTGGAGCCGTCCGCGGGTGGTGCCACGAACCCGCTACTGGCTTCGGCGAAGCCGCGGCTGGGCAGCTCATCGCCCACCGGCTCGGTCAGGTGCACGCCGTCCACCGCGTCGGTCAACGGGTTGACCGCCAGGGAGCCGGTGAGGGCGTAGGCGACGGTGGTCTCGGGTGAGGCGATGAACGCGAGGGTGTGGGCGTTGCCGTCGTTGCGCTTCGGGAAGTTGCGGTTGAACGA
>JBOGIC010000847.1:0-5429 GCA_050744985.1 Acidimicrobiales bacterium | reverse complement strand
AACCCCGAGCACTGGGTCGCCGTGGTCAAGCCGGGCCGGGTGATGTTCGAGCTGGCGGGCGTCTCCGAGGCCCTGGCGCGAGAGGCGCTCGAGCGCGCCATCCAGAAGCTGCCGATCAAGGCCAAGGTCGTGGTCCGTTCGGAGGAGATCTAGATGGCCAAGCTGTCCGAGCTGCGCGAGCTCGACGACGACGAGCTCACCACCCGCCTGGCCGAGGCCAAACAGGAGCTGTTCAACCTCCGCTTCCAGCATGTGACCGGCCAGCTCGACAACTACGCGCGCCTGAAGGACGTCCGCCGCTCCGTAGCCCGGCTGAACGGGATGCTCCGCGAGCGCGAGATCGCCGCCGCCGAGGCGGAGGAGAGGGAAGGTGACCGCCGTGGCTGAGCAGGCACCGGCGCCGGCCGCCCGGCCCAACCGCCGCAAGGTCAGGGAGGGGACGGTCGTCTCGACCGGCATGGACAAGACGGCCGTGGTGGCTGTCGTCGAGCGCGTCCGGCACCCCCGGTACGACAAGACGGTGCAGCGCACCAAGCGCATCCACGCCCACGACGAGGCCAACGACCTCAACGTCGGCGACCGCGTACGCGTGATGGAGACGAGGCCCCTGTCCAAGCAGAAGCGCTGGCGCGTCGTGACCGTCATCGAGAGGGCAAAGTGAGCTTCGCGAACGGCAAGGCAAGCACAGTGAGCTTCGCGAACGGCAAGGCAAGCACAGTGAGCTTCGCGAACGGCAAGGCAAGCACAGTGAGCTTCGCGAACGACAGGCGAGCACAGTGATCCAGCAGGAGACCCGGCTGCGGGTGGCCGACAACTCGGGCGCCAAGGAGGTGCTCTGCATCAAGGTGCTGGGCGGGTCCAAGCGCCGCTACGCATCGATCGGCGACATCATCGTCGGCACCGTGAAGGACGCCATCCCCGGCGGCGGTGTGAAGAAGGGCGACGTCGTGAAGTGCGTCGTCGTGCGCACGAAAAAGGAAAACCGTCGGCCCGACGGCTCGTACATTCGGTTCGACGAGAACGCCGCGGTGCTGATCAACGACCAGCTCCAGCCGCGTGGCACGCGCATCTTCGGCCCGGTCGGGCGCGAGCTGCGCGACAAGAAGTTCATGCGGATCATCTCGCTGGCGCCGGAGGTCCTATGAGGCTCAAGAAGGGTGACAAGGTCAAGGTTCTGACCGGCAAGGACCGGGGCGACGAGGGCGACATCATGCGCGTCTTCCCGAAGGACGGCCGCGTCATCGTCGAGGGTGTCAACGTGGCGAAGAAGCACCAGCGCGCCCTGCGGGCGACCATGCAGGCCGGGATCATCGACAAGGACATGCCGATGCCGGCGTCCAACGTCGCCATCATCTGCAACACCTGCGGCCCGACTCGCATCGGCTACCGCATGGACGGCACCAAGAAGGTCCGCATCTGCAAGAAGTGCAAAGGGGAGTTGTAGGAGTGGCACAACGGGCCCCCGAGCCGGGCAAGAGGCGCGACAAGGAGAAGGACAAGGGCAAGGGCGCCGGCGACGAGCCCGTGGCGCCGCGGGAACCACCGCGCCTGAAGCTGCGCTACCGCGCCGAGCTCCAGAAGAGGATCCAGGATCAGCTGGGCCTGGGCAACGTGATGCAGGTGCCGCGGCTCGAGAAGATCGTGGTCAACATGGGTGTGGGCAAGGCCACCCAGCAGGCCTCGCTGCTGGAGGGCGCCGTCACCGACCTCGGCATCATCACCGGTCAGAAGCCGTTGGTCACCCGGGCCCGGCGTTCCATCGCCGCGTTCAAGCTGCGGCAGGGCAACGCCATCGGCGCCAAGGTCACCATGCGGGGCGACCGTATGTGGGAGTTCCTCGACCGCCTCATCAGCGTCGTCATCCCCCGCATCCGTGACTTCCGCGGCCTGCCGCCCAACGCCTTCGACGGGCGGGGCAACTACACGTTCGGGCTCGACGAGCAGCTCGTCTTCCCCGAGATCGACTACGACAAGGTCGACGCCACACGAGGCATGGACATCACCATCGTCACGACGGCACAGGACAACGCCGGCGGTCGGGCCCTGCTCGACGCCTTCGGATTCCCGTTCCGCCGGGAAGGGTTCACGAACTAGATGGCCAAGAAGGCACTGATCAACAAGCAGGCCGAGAAGCCGCGGTTCAAAGTCCGCGCCTACACCCGGTGCCGCCGGTGCGGGCGGCCGCGTGCCGTGTTCCGGCACTTCGGGCTGTGCCGCATCTGCCTGCGCGAGCTCGTCCACGCCGGTGAGGTGCCCGGCGTGACCAAGTCGAGCTGGTGAGGGTGAGGATGAGGGGAGGGACCGCCCGATGACGATGACTGACCCCATCGCCGACATGCTGACGCGCCTGCGCAACGGCAGCGTCGCCGCCCAGGACGTGGTGCGGATGCCGTCGTCGAAGCTCAAAGAGGCCCTGGCCGGCATCCTGCGGCGCGAGGGCTACGTGGTCGACTACCGCGTGGTGGACGAGCCGGGGCGCCCCGGACGCGTGCTCGAGATCACGCTCAAGTACACGCCCGAGCGTGTCCCGACCATCACCGGCCTGCGCCGGGTGTCCAAGCCTGGCCTACGGGTGTACACCAAGGCCGACCGCCTGCCGCGCGTGCTCGGTGGGCTCGGCGTGGCCGTGCTGTCCACCAGTCACGGCCTGATGACCGACCGGGAGGCCCGCGAGAAGCGCGTGGGCGGCGAAGTGCTGTGTTACGTGTGGTGATGGCCTGATGTCCCGTATCGGCCGCGCGCCCATCGCCGTCCCCTCGGGGGTCGACGTGCGCCTCGAGCGCCGCAGCGTCACGGTCAAGGGCCCCAAGGGCAGCCTCGCCCGCGTGCTGCCCCCCGACATCACCGTGCGCGAAGACGACGGCACGCTCTTCGTCGAGCGGCCAGACGACGAGCGCGAGCACCGGGCGCTGCACGGGCTCACCCGCTCGCTGGTCAACAACATGGTCGTCGGCGTCACCGAGGGCTTCCAGAAAGACCTCGAGATCGTCGGGGTCGGCTACCGGGCGGTCGCCCAGGGCCCGACCACGATCGAGCTGGCCCTCGGCTTCAGCCACTCGGTGAAGGTGGAGGCGCCCGACGGCGTCACCTTCGAGGTTCCGACCCCCACCCGCATCACGGTGCGGGGCATCGACAAGGAGGCCGTCGGCCAGGTGGCGGCCAACATCCGCAAGCTGCGCAAGCCCGAGCCCTACAAGGGCAAGGGTGTGCGCTACGCCGGCGAGGTCGTCCGGCGCAAGGCCGGCAAGGCGGCCAAGTAATGGTTCTGGTAAGCCAAAACCGCCGATTCGGTGGGTTTGGCTTACAAGAACGGAAGGGGGAGCGGTGACCGTCTCAGCGAAGCAGAAGCAGGAGGCGCGGCAGCGCCGGCACCGGCGCGTGCGCAAGACCGTGCAGGGCACGTCGGCGCGGCCGCGGCTGGCGGTCCACCGCTCCAACCGCCACATCGTCGCCCAGGTGATCGACGACACCACCGGCCGCACGCTGGCTGCCGCCAGCACGGTCGAGCCCGGTCTCCGGGGCGCCGGCGCCACTGGAAACAAGACCGCTGCCACGCAGGTCGGCAAGCTGGTCGGCGAGCGGGCCCGGGCCGCCGGGGTAACCGCCGTCGTGTTCGACCGGGGCGGGTTTCTCTATCACGGCCGGGTCGCCGCGGTGGCGGCGGCCGCCCGCGAGGCCGGCCTGGAGTTCTGAGCAAAGGACGCGTATGCCTGACAGTCAGTACGAAGAACGAGTCATCGACATCAACCGCGTCGCCAAGGTCGTCAAGGGCGGCCGGCGGTTCTCGTTCACCGCGCTCGTCGTGGTGGGCGACGGCGGGGGCAAGGTCGGGCTCGGCTACGGCAAGGCCAAGGAGGTGCCGGCCGCCATCCAGAAGGGCATCGAGGAGGCCCGCAAGAACCTCTTCGACGTCGCCCTCGCGGGCACGACCATCACCCACCCGATCCTCGGACGCCACGGCGCCGGTCGGGTGCTGCTCAAGCCGGCTGCTCCGGGTACCGGCGTCATCGCCGGCGGCGCCGCCCGCGCCATCCTCGAAGCGGCGGGCATCCACGACATCCTCGCCAAGTCGCTCGGCTCGTCCAACGCCATCAACGTCGCCCACGCCACGATCCAGGGCCTGCGCACGCTGAAGCGGCCCGACGAGGTGGCCCGGATGCGGGGCAAGTCGCCCGAGGAGGTCACGCCCGGTGGCCTGCTCCGCGCCTACCGCGAGACCAAGCGCGGCCCGCACACGCCCGTCGAGGTGGCGTAGGGACCGCCACCGAGCAACCCGCTCGGAAGAGGAGACGCCAGTTCGCATGATGGAGACACGAATGAATCGCATGGGCTCAGCCAGAGACGATGGAGGCGCGAACTGGCGTCTCCTCCTGCCTCGCTTGTTCGGTGGTGGTTCCTAGATGGCTGACAGTCCGTTCGAGCCACGGGAGGCCCGGATCAAGGTCGTGCAGGTACGGTCGGGCATCGGCACCAAGCCCAAGCACCGCGGCACGCTGAAGGCGCTCGGGCTCGGCCGCATCGGCAAGAGCAACGTCCTGCCCGACCGTCCCGAGATCCGCGGCATGGTGGCCGCCGTCCCGCACCTGGTCGAGGTCGAGGAGGTGGCTGACCGATGAAGGTCCACGATCTCAAGCCGGCCCCCGGCTCCACCCGCGCCCGCCGCCGGGTCGGGCGGGGTATCGGCGGCAAGGGCGGCAAGACCGCCGGCCGCGGCACGAAGGGCCAGGGCGCCCGCCACAACCCCCGCGTGGGGTTCGAGGGCGGCCAGATGCCCCTCATCCGCCGGGTCCCCAAGCTGAAGGGCTTCAAGAACCCCTTCCGCGTGGAGTACGCGGTCATCAACCTCGACACGCTGCAGGCCTTCGACGGCACCGAGGTCACGCCCGAGACGCTCCGGGCCCGGGGCCTCGTGCGCAAGCAGGGCCTCGTCAAGGTGCTCGGCCGGGGCGAGCTGTCGCGCCCGGTCGAGGTCACCGCCCATGCCTTCTCCAAGTCGGCCGAGGCGGCCATCACGGCCGCGGGGGGTACGGTTACCGTTCTGCCGCCGCCGTTCGGCGGTGGGCGTCCGCCCGCCCAGGGCAACGCGCTGACGAACCGGTAGGAGGGGGCGAGATGTTCGGCAGCCTCAAGAACATGTTCAAGGTTCCGGACCTCCGGAACAAGATCCTGTTCACCCTGCTGGTCATCGGCCTCTATCGCCTGGGGTCCAACGTCACGGTCCCGGGCATCGACTTCGCCGCCGTCCAGGACCTGCAGCGTCAGGCCGAACGGGGCGGCGTCCTCGGCTTCCTGAACCTGTTCTCGGGCGGGGCGCTGACCCAGATGGCGGTCTTCGCCCTCGGGATCATGCCGTACATCACCAGCTCGATCATCATGCAGCTGCTGGCGGTGGTGATCCCGCGTATCGAGCAGTGGCAGAAGCAGGGTGC
>JBOGIC010000846.1:0-5266 GCA_050744985.1 Acidimicrobiales bacterium | reverse complement strand
CGCGCTATACCCGGCTGCGGTCACAGGCGCCGCTGGTGCTGCGGCCGACCCCCGACGGCGTCTATCTCGTCGGTGGCGCGGCCGGGCCCATGGGTGGTGACGCCGTAACCATCGAGGTCGATGTGCGGCCAGGCGCGCGCCTCACAATGAGGTCGGCGGCGGCGTCGGTCGCGCTCCCCGGCCCTCACCCGTCGGTTGTCTCGGTACGGGCGCATGTGGCAAAGGGCGCGATGCTGCGCTGGCAACCCGAGCCCACGGTGCTCGTCACGGGCTGCCGGCACCACCTCGACGCCCACATCGAGGTGGAGGACGGAGGCTCCGTCGAGTGGATCGAGGAGCTGTTGCTCGGGCGCCACGGCGAGCCGTCCGGCTCGGTCGTCAGCCGGCTGCACGTCGACTACGCCGGCCGGCCCTTGCTCCGCCACGAGCTGGCCCTCGGTCCCGAGCATCCGGGCTGGGATTCGCCCGCGGTCACCGGCGGTGCGCGGGCCGTCGGCTCGCTCCTGGTGATCGGCGATCGCTGGACGACCTGCGACGCGCGCCCGCACGCCGCCGTCATGCAGCTGGACGGCCCCGGCGTGCAGGTCGTCGCCCTGGCTGGAGACCGGCTCACTCTCGCGTCAGCGTTGCGCAAGCCAGCGGACCTGCATCCGTAAACGGGCGGAGACCTGCGGGCAACGCCCGATCCTTACGGTCGATTTTCGTGAATGCAGGTTTGTATACAGCCGGCGAGGGGAAAGGCCTGCGCCGCGATCACGCCTACGAGGAGCTGAAGACGCGGCTCCTGGTGGGCGAGTTCGCCCTCAACCGCCGCTTGGCGGAGGAACGCCTGGCGGCCCTGCTCGGCGTGTCCCGCACGCCCGTGCGCGAGGCGCTCGTGCGCCTCTTCGCCGAAGGGCTGGTCGAGCGCGACCCCGACGGCGGCTGGTGCCCGGCGGCGCCGGACGTGTCCGTCGTGCACGACCTCTACGAGGTGCGCATGGCCCTGGAGCTCCAAGGCCTCCGCCGCCCGCTCGGCAACAACGCAGGCTGCGCCCACGACCCCGGCGTGCTCGAACCGCTCCGCGACGAGTGGCGGGCCCTCGAAGCGGAACCGCCGGATCCCGATCCGGGCTTCGTGTCCCTCGACGAGGACTTCCACGTGCGCCTGGCGGGCTCGTCGGGGAACCCGTCGCTGGCCGAGCTGCTCGGCCTGGTCAACGAGCGCATCCGCATCGTGCGGATGCAGGACTTCCTGACCGAGGCGCGCGTCCGCACGACGATCGCCCAGCACCTCGGGATCCTCGAGGCGGTGTTGGGCGGCGACATCCCGCTCGCCGTCGCCCGCTTCGGGCGGCACCTCGGCGAGTCCATGGCGGTCGTCGAGGATCGGGCCATACGCGCCCTGGCGCGGATGGCGAGCCGGAAGGAGATCCGCGCATGACCCTTGCGCCAGTCACACCCGCAGCCGAGACGTTCGAGGCGGAGCCGCTCCTCGCGGTCAACCGCGCCACGGTGTGCTTCGGCGAGGTCGTCGCCAACGACGGGGTCGACTTCAGCGTCTTTCCCGGTGAGGTGCACGCCCTCCTGGGTGAGAACGGCGCCGGCAAGAGCACGCTCATGAAGCTGATCTACGGCGTCAACCGCCCCGACGCCGGGGAGGTGCGGTTCGGCGGCGAGACCGTGACCATCGACTCGCCGGCGGTGGCCCGGCGTCTCGGCATCGGGATGGTCTTCCAGGACCTCCGTCTCATCCCGGCGCTGACCGTCACCGAAAACGTCGCGCTGGCGCTCCCGCTCACGGGCTTCCGCCTCGACGGCAACCGCCTGGCCCGCCAGATCGAGGTGGCCGCCGAGCGGTACGGGCTGGCGTGCGACCCGCGGGCGACCGTACGGCACCTCTCCATCGGCGAACGCCAGCGCGTCGAGATCCTCAAGGTGCTCATGGCCGGGGCCAAGCTCGTCATCCTCGACGAGCCGACCAGCGTGCTCGCGCCCCAGGAGGTGGACGGGCTCTTCGCCGGCATCCGCCAACTGCGCGAGCAGGGGCTCTCCGTGGTGATCATCACCCACAAGCTGCACGAGGCCCGCGCCATTTCCGACCGCATCAGCGTGCTGCGCGGCGGCCGCATGATTCTCTCGGGGGCCGACCCGACCGAGTACGACGACCGGGCCCTGATCGAGGCCATGGTCGGCCGCAGCGTCCCGGCGCTCTCCGTTGCGCGGCCGGCTCCGCACGACGGGGAGACGGCCGCCCTCGAACTGCGCGGCGTGTCGGTCAAGGGCGAGAGCGGTCACCTGGCGCTCCGGGACGTCGACCTCGTGCTCCGGCCGGGCGAACTGGTCGGCGTGGCCGGTGTGGCTGGCAACGGCCAGCGGGAGCTGTACGAGGTGGCGTTGGGCCTGCGGCCGGCCGCGTCCGGCACAGTCAAGGTGGCCGGCCAGGCGCTGACCCATGGGTCGCCCCGTGCGGCAATAGCCGCGGGTGCCGTCGGCATCCCCGAAGACCCGGTCGACGATGCCGTCGTGCCGGGCCTGAGCGTCGCCGAGCACCTCGCCCTCGCCGATGTCAAAGGGTTCCGCCGCGGCCTCGGCATCGATTGGAGGAAGGTGCGCCGCCGCCTCGGCGAGCTCGACCAGGCGGCCGACCTGCGCATGGCGGCCGCCGACCGCCAGGTGGCGAGCCTGTCGGGCGGCAACATCCAGCGGGTCATGCTCACCCGAGCGCTGGGCGGCGCGCACAAGCTCGTCGTCGCCGCCTACCCGAGCCGCGGCCTCGACGTGGCCACGACCCGCCGCACCCAGGAGCTGCTGCTCGAGCAGAACGAGCAGGGCGCCGGCGTGCTGATGATCTCCGAGGACCTCGACGAGCTGCTGGAAGTCTCCGACCGGATCCTCGTGCTCCATGCGGGCCGCGTGGCGGGCATCGTCACACCGGCGCACGCCGACCGCTACGCCATCGGCGAGCTGATGCTGGGAGGCGCGGCGCGATGACCACAGCGCGCTTCCTTCGAGGAGCGGGCCGGCTGGCCTTCGCCTATCTCGCCGCGGTCGTGCTGTTCGGTGCGTTCGTGCTCACCAAGGGCGCCAACCCCATCGAGATGTACGCCGACATGATCCACTCGACGTTCGACTCGGCATCGATCGCCCAGGTGCTGATCAAGGCGGCGCCGATCATCCTGGCGGCGCTCGCCGTGGCCGTCCCCGCCCGCGCCGGCCTGGTGAACGTGGGCGGCGAGGGCCAGATCGTGGTCGGCGCCGTGGCGGCGGCCGGTGCCGGCCTCGCCCTCGACGGGACACTCGCCGGCCCCGTCCTCGTGGTCGTCATGGTGCTCGCCGGCGCCGGCGCCGGCGCCGCCTGGGCGGGCATCGCCGCCGTCCTGCGCCTGACGGTCAAGATCAACGAGGCGATCACGACACTGCTCCTCAACTACGTCGCCATCGACCTGATGCTCTACCTGATCTACCAGCCGTGGAAGGACCCCAACGGCTCGGGCCAGCCGGCGACGCGTCCGCTCGAGGTGGCGGCCCGGCTGCCGTTGGTCGGCACGACGCGCGTCCACGCCGGCATCTACGTCGCCGTCGTGGCGACCATCGCCGTGTTCGCCGTCTTCCGGTGGACGAGCTGGGGCTTCCGCCTCCGGGTCGTCGGCGGCAACCCGGAAGCGGCCCGCCGGGCCGGACTCCCTGTCGCCGGACTGCTGCTGTCGGCGATGCTCGTCGGCGGGGCGCTCGCCGGCCTCGGCGGGATGGTCCACTTCGCCGGCGCCGAGTTCAAGCTGCGCCCGGGCATGACGTTCAACCTCGGCTACATCGCCTTCCTCGCCAGCTGGCTCGCCCGCCACGAGCCGCTCAAGGTGGCCGGCGCCTCGCTGCTGCTGGCCGTCATCGCCATCGCCGGCGACAGCCTGCAGATCGACTCCGCGCTCCCCGCCGCCGCCGTCAACGTCCTCATGGGCCTGGTACTGGTGTCAATCATGGGCAGCCCGCGCGGTGAGCCGAAGCGCAAGCGCCACGCGCCGGCCCCCACACCGACGTCGACTCCCACGCCCACTCCTGCAGGAGCGCCCGCATGAGCCTTCTCCTCGCCGTCCTCGTGGGTGCTGTGCGCGGCGGCACGTCCATCCTGTACGCCGCTCTGGGCGAGACGATCGCCGAGCGGGCGGGCGTCATCAACCTCGGCACCGAGGGTTGCATGCTCGTCGGGGCCCTCTCCGGTTACGCCGTCGCCGCCGAGACCGGCAACCCGTGGATCGGGGCCATCGCCGGCGTGATCGCCGGCGGCATGTTGGCCCTCATCCACGCCGTGCTCGTGCTGTCCCGCAACGCCAACCAACTGGCGAGCGGCCTGGTCGTGCTGTTCTTCGCCCTGGGCATCACGTCGTTGTTCGGAGCGGCCTACGTGGGCGAGTCGATCAACGCCTTCACGCCTTGGGCCATCCCGGGCCTGTCGAGCATCCCCTGGCTCGGCGAGATCTTCTTCGACCACGACCCGCTGACCTACCTCTCCTTCATCGCCGGGCCGGCCGTCTGGTACCTGCTGTACCGCAGCCGCTGGGGCCTCATCCTGCGGGCATCGGGCGAACGTGACCAGGTGCTGGCCGCCTACGGCCATTCGCCCCTGAAGGTCAGGTACGTCGCCGTCGTCGCCGGCGGTGCGCTGGCCGGGCTGGGGGGCGCCCAGCTGTCGACCGCCTACGCCAACGCCTGGTTCGAGAACATGACCCAGGGGCGCGGCTTCATCGCCGTCGCCCTGGTGATCTTCGCCGCCTGGCAGCCCATGCGCGTCGTGGCCGGCGCCTACCTGTTCGGCGCCGCGCTGGCGCTGTCCCCCGCGCTGCAGGCCCGGGGCTACGGCTTCAACCAGTTCGCCCTCGACGCCATCCCGTACCTCGTGACCATCTGCGTGCTGGTCGTCCTCGGCCGCCGGCGGGCCCACGCCGCACCGGAGGGACTGCGCAAGGTCTTCGAGATGGCGCCCACCAGTTGACAAGCAAAGGCAAACCCACAGGAGGGGTTATGAGCAAACGTTGGCGAACGTGGACCGTCCTCGCAGCCTTGGCCGTGATGGCGACTGCGGCGTGCAGTAGCAACACGTCGACCTCGACGTCGTCGGGCAGCTCCAGCGGCGCGGCGCCCGGCGCCGCCAGCAAGGCCGTCGGGTTCATCTTCGTCGGCCCCAAGGACGACTACGGCTACAACCAGGCCGCGTACCAGGGCAGCCAGGAGGTGGCCAAGGCCTTCCCCGAGCTGAAGGTGCTCACCGCCGAGAACGTGCCCGAGGACG
>JBOGIC010000845.1:0-6454 GCA_050744985.1 Acidimicrobiales bacterium | reverse complement strand
CCCGCACGGTGAACCGGCGGGCGTGGGCGGCCACCTGACCGTCGAGGCGGACCGGCAGGCGCCGGCCGTGGTCGACATCGAGGCTGGCCGTCCGTCGCTCGCGGATGCCGGGGTGGGGCAGGTGGGCGCCGTGGTGCAGCCGGGCCCGGACGGGCAGGAGCTGGCCGAGGGACAGCCGGGCGTCGTAGGTGTCGAGCAGGCCGTCGTTGGGATGGGCGCGGGGGCCGAGGTTCCAGTCGCCGAGCCACTGGGCGTTCATGGCCACGAAGGCGCGGGTCCACAGGCGCGTGCGGGCCACGAGGTGGGCGACGAACGCGTGGGTCGTCCCGTCGATCACGACCTCGCCCACGTCGATCGTGAACCGCACCGCCTCGCTCCGGTCCAGCCGGCCGCCTCCCCCACCCAGCGTGTGGCACAGGTCGCCCCCGCGCAGGCCGATGGGCGGGTACGGCGGCCCGGCGGCCAGCACGGCCCGGGCGGCGGCGTCGGAGTCGACCAGGACGGTGCCCGCGGGGATCTCCCCCGGGGTGCCCCACGGCTCACCCTTGGCGATCGGCATCGATGATCGACGAGGCGGAGACGACGCCGCGGAACAGGCTGTCGGCCGCGGCTCGGGCCGCCTTGGCGGTGGAGGGCTCGGGCGCGACCTCGCCGATCTGGCGCAGGAGGTCGATCAGCTGCTTGACGTTGCGGACGAAGTCGCCGCCCGACACCTCCTCCTCGGCGATGACCTCGGCGAGGCCCTCCCCCGCCGCCCAGCCGTAGGCGGCGGCGAAGAAGCCGGGATCGGGCGGGCGCGTCAGGGGCAGGCCGGCCTCGTCCTCGACGGCGTTCAACTCGGCGGCGAGCTTCTCCAGCTCGGTCCAGCGCTTCTTCACACGCGGCGACGGGAACCACACCTTGGCCGGCTCCCTACTGCTCGGCCCCCGGCTCTCGTAGGTGAAGGCGGACGCGAGGGCGGCCACCGCCGTGGGGTCGAGGTCGTCGAACAGCCCGCTGCGCAGCGCCTCGGCGATGAGCAGATCGCACTCGTGGTACAGCCGTGTGAGCAGGTCGCCGGCCGGCGGCAGCGACCAGTCCTCCACGTAGCCCCACGCCGACAGCACCCGCAGCACCCGGTCGAACTGGCGGGCCAGCGACTCGGTACGGCCGCGGATGCGACGTTCGAGCCGGGCCACGTCCTTGTCGAGGCGCTCCACGCGCTCGAGGGCGCGCAGGTGCCGCCGGCGGTCGGGACACCCGTGGACGGGGTGGGCGTCGACCTCGTCGCTCCGCGGGCGTGACCGCTCCATGCGCTCGGGTGTGCGCAACCGGGTCTTGGTCAGGGCGTCGGCCACGGCCCGCTGGAAGCCCGGGCTCCGCGGTGTGTACGGCGTCGGGAGGGCGACGTGGCCGATCACGGCCGGCGGGACGGTGAAGTCCCGCGGTGACAGCGTGAGGTAGCGGCGGTCGGGGGTCAGGGCGCCGAGGCGCACCTCGCCGCCGCGGCGGTGCGCGACCGAGACCACGGCCAGGGGCCCGGCCGACTTGCCGCCGACCATGGCGATCACGTCCCCGAGGCGCACCCGGGCCAGCGCGCCGGCCACGTCCGGCGTCTCCTCGCCGTGGCGACGGTCGGCGGCGCGCAACGCGTCCCGGTACGAGGCCACGTCGCCCCGTTCGCACTCGGCGTCGTGCCGCGCCGCCTCGAGCAGCTTCTCGCTCTTCTCGAGCTGGGCCTCCAAGCGGACGACGTCCCGGTCGGCCCGGTACTGGGCAAACGACAGGTTCAGCAGGTGGTGCGCCGGCTCGGGCGGGTACCGCCGCACGAGGTTGACGGCCATGTTGTAGGTCGGCCGGAACGACGAGGTCAGCGTGTAGGTGCGCGTCGAGGCGAGGCCGGCGACCTGGTCGAAGGGCACGTACGGCGACCACAGGACGATGGCGTAGCCGACCTCGTCGATGCCGCGGCGCCCGGCTCGGCCGGTCAGCTGCGTGTACTCGCCGGGCGTCAGGAACTCGTGGCGCTCGCCGGTGAACTTCGAGAGCTTCTCGATCACGACCGAGCGGGCCGGCATGTTGATCCCGAGGGCGAGGGTCTCGGTGGCGAACACGACCTTCAGGAGCCCGGCGGCGAAGGCCGCCTCCACCGCCTCCTTGAACGGCGGCACCAGGCCGGCGTGGTGGGCGGCGAGGCCGGCCTCGAGACCCGCCAGCCAGCGGCCGTAACCGAGCACGGCGAGGTCTTCGTCGGAGAGGAGCTCGGTCTTCGCCTCGGCGATGGCGCGTATGGTCTCCTGCTCCCCGGGGGTGGTGAGGCGCAGCCCGGCGTCGAGGCACTGGCGCACGGCGTCGTCGCACCCCTGCCGGCTGAACACGAACGTGATCGCCGGCAGCATCGACTCCTCGGCCAGCCGCTCCACCACGTCGGCCCGGTACGGCGTGTGCAGGCGGCTGCGCTGGGCGCGCCCGGAGCGGCCGGCGCGCGCCGTGCGCGAGTCCAGGCGCGCCGCCTCGGGGTTGGGCCGGCTGTCGACGAAGGTGGGCAGCAGGTGGAGCCGGTCCGACTCACGGTCACCCACGAGGTACAGGTGGTGCAGCTGCACGGGCCGGCGCTCCTCGATGACGGCCACGGTGGGGCCCCGCACGGTGCGGATCCAGTCGGCCAGCTCCTCGGCGTTCGACACGGTGGCCGAGAGGCACACCAGCCGCACGGCCGGCGGCGAGTGGATGATCACCTCCTCCCACACCGACCCGCGGTAGGCGTCGCCCAGGTAGTGCACCTCGTCGAGCACGACGAAGCGCAGCTGGTCGAGCGTGGGCGAGGCGGCGTAGATCATGTTGCGCAGCACCTCGGTCGTCATCACCACGACCGGGGCCTCGCCGTTGATGGCGTTGTCCCCCGTGAGCAGCCCCACCCGGTCGCTGCCCCAGCGCCGGGCCAGGTCGCCGAACTTCTGGTTGGAGAGGGCCTTGAGGGGCGTCGTATAGAAGACCTTGCCGCCTTCGTCGAGGGCCTTGGCGACGGCGTACTCGGCGACCACGGTCTTGCCCGAGCCCGTCGGCGCCGCGACGAGCACCGAGCCGCCCTCGTCGAGGGCATCGAGGGCCCGCAGCTGGAAGTCGTCGAGTCCGAACTCGTACGCGGCCGCGAACGCTTCGCGGTTCACTTCTTCAGGAGCCGGCCCACGAGGATGGCCAGCTCGTAGAACAGGTACATGGGCACGGCCATGGCGAACAGCGAGATCGGGTCCTGGCTCGGCGTGATGATGGCGGCGAAGGCCACGATGATGACCAACGCCGGCCGGCGCCACTTCCGGAGCTGGGCGCTCTCGAGCACGCCAGCCAGCTGGAGGAACACGAGCAGGATCGGGAACTCGAAGGCGACGCCGAAGGCCGCCATCATCAGCACGATCAGGCTCAGGTACTTCGACGGCGTGAAGAACGGGTCGAGGTTGGGCCCGCCCACGCCGATCAGGAACCGCAGCGCCTGCGGGAACGTCACCACGGCGATCGTGCAGCCCAGCAGGAACAGCAGGATCGAGGACGCGATGAACGGGATGGCGTAGCGCTTCTCGTTCTTGTTCAGGCCCGGTGTGATGAACCGCCACATCTGCCAGAGCACGACCGGCGAGGCGAGGGCAAGGCCGCCGAACAGCGCGATCTTGAGCCGGGTGGAGAACCCCTCCAGGGGATCGGTGATGATCAGGTCCGTCTTGCCCGTGATGTCGGTGTACGGGCCGATCATCGCCTCGAGGATGCGGTTGTAGAGGGCGAAGGCCACGATCGCGCCGGCGACCACGGCGATGATCGCGATGATCAGCCGGCGCCGTAGCTCGGCGAGGTGCTCGACGAGCGGCATCTTCCCGCCGCTCGCGTCCTCGCCACCGGAGGTCTTCTTGAAGAGGGCGATGCGAACGACCGTACCGGCGGCTACAGGCGGTCGTCAGGCCCGGGTTCTTGAGGGCCGTCTGCCGCCGGCGTCTCGTCGGTGACCGGCACTGGCTCGTCCGCTACCGGCGCCTCGGCGGGCGGCTGGTAGTCGGCGGTCGCCGGGGGGATGACCTCGAGGCTCGATTCGAAGGCGGGGTCGACGTCGACGACCGGCGCGCGGGGCGGCTCGGGGTTGGCGTCGAAGGCACCGGATACCTCGTTCTTCATGTCCTGGGTCCAGCGCCGGACCTCGGCCAGTGCCCGGCCGACCTGGCGCCCCGCCTGGGGCAGCTTGTTGGGGCCGAGCACGATCAGGGCGACGACGAGGATCACCAGGATCTCAGCCGGGCCCAATGACGACGGCATGTCACCAATCCTACTGGCGGCGCTTCTCCTCGATGTTCTCGGCCAGCTGGCTCACGTCGTTGGCCAGGCCCTGGAGCCGCGGCGCCATCTCGGCCAGCTCGGCCAGGTTGACCCGGACCTCCTGCATCGCCGACTGCAGTCGGATGAACGCCCGGAGCAAGAAGTAGAGACCGGCGAGCAGGACGAGTACGGGGAGCCCCCACAGCAGCACTTCCATGCCGTGATCCTACGCGGAGCCGGGGAGTACAGTCGCCGGCCGTCGACCCGGCCCGCCGCTCCCCCATCGCCTTCGCCCACCGGGGTGGCCGTGCGCATGCGCCCGAGAACACCATCGCCGCCTTCCGGTTGGCGCTCGAGATGGGGGCCACGGCGCTGGAGACCGATGTCTGGCTGACCGCCGACGGCGTGGCCGTCTGCGACCACGACGGCAAGGTCGGCACCAAGCCTCTCCGGCACCACATCGGGCGCCGTGAGCGTGCCGCGCTCCCCGCGTCGATTCCCGCCCTGGCCGAGGTGTACGAAGCCTGCGGGACCGATTTCGACCTGTCGGTCGACGTCAAGGCCGGGGACGCCGCGGCGGCGGTCGTGGCCGCGGCGCGGGCCGCCGACCCGGGCGCGCCGAAACGACTCTGGCTGTGCCATCCCGACCTCGACCTCCTCGCCGCGTGGCGCGAGGAGTTCCCCGATGTCCGGCTGGTCAACAGCACCCGCGTCAAGCACGTCCACGAAGGCCTCGAGAAGCGGGCGGCCCGCATGGCGGCGCTGGGCATCGACGCCTTCAACACCCACTACACCGAGTGGACGGGTGGCCACGTGGCCCTCTTCCACCGCTTCGAGCGGCTTGCGTTCGCGTGGGACGCGCAGCACGAACGGGTCATCCGTGAGCTCGTCACGATGGGTATCGACGGCGTCTACTCCGACTACACCGAGCGGCTCACCGCCGTGCTCGGCTCATGACCACCTGTCATGCTCTAGGCCATGCCGCGATTGATCGAAGCGCCGGTGCCGGTGGCCGCCATGGGTGAGCCGCCCAAGGTCATCGAGGAGTTCGTGGGCCGGGCGAGCGACGGGCGGGAGTCCGTGAGCATCGCCCAGATGAAGAGCCCTTCGGGCTGGGCCGAGCCGGGGCAGCGGCCGGAGTTCGACGAGTACACGATCGTCGTCCGCGGCAGCGTGCGGGTCGAGTACGAGGGTGGCCACCTCGACGCGCACGCCGGCCAGGCCGTCCACTGCGAGCCGGGCGAATGGGTCCGCTACAGCACGCCCGGCCCCGACGGCGCCGAGTACGTCTCGATCTGCCTGCCCGCGTTCTCGTTCGAGATCGTCCACCGCGACGAGGAGTAGGACCGTGCGGGTCCTGGTGGTCGAGGACGAACCGCGTATGGCCTCGGTCCTGCGGCGAGGCCTCACCGAAGAGGGCTACGCCGTCGACGTGGCCGGCGACGGGATCGACGGGTTGTGGATGGCCTCCGAGTTCACCTACGACGCGATCGTCCTCGACGTCATGCTGCCGGGGCTCGACGGGTTCGAGGTCTGCCGCCGCCTCCGCGCCGCCGAGCACTGGACACCGGTGGTGATGGTCAGCGCCCGCGGCGACGTGGGCGACCGGATCCACGGGCTCGATGCCGGCGCCGACGACTACCTCGGCAAGCCGTTCAAGCTGGCCGAGCTGGCGGCCCGGCTCCGGGCCCTGCGCCGGCGGGGGCAGCCTCCCCGCCCCACGGTGCTGATCGCGGGCGACCTCCGCCTCGACCCCGCCGCCCGGCGGGCCTGGACCGGCGACCGCGAGCTGTCGCTGTCGTCCCGGGAGTTCGCGCTGCTGGAGCTGTTCTGCCAGCACCCCGGTGAGGTCCTGACCCGGACGCGCATCCTCGACGACCTGTGGGACACCGGCTTCGACGGCGTGTCCAACGTCGTCGACCAGTACGTCGGGTACGTGCGGCGCAAGTTGAAGGGGGCCGACTCGGTGGCCGAGCTCGAGACCGTCCGGGGAGTCGGGTACCGCCTGCGATGCTGACGCTGCGGGCCCGCTTGGCCCTGGTCGTCACGGCGGTCACCGCCGGCGCCGCCCTGCTCATCGGGTTCGTCTTCGTGCGCCAGATCGACCGCAGCTTCGACCGGTCGCTGACCCGGAGCCTGCGGGCGGAGAGCACGGCGCTGATCGGCCGCATCGGGA
>JBOGIC010000844.1:0-2140 GCA_050744985.1 Acidimicrobiales bacterium | reverse complement strand
GGGCGGCCCGGCGGCCCGACCCGGCGTGGCCCGTGCGGCGGGAGGGCGGCGGGGCGGCGGGGGTTTCGTGGGCTTCGTGGGCTTCGTGGGCCGGTGCCTCGCCCCCGGTGGCGTCCTCGGGCGCCAGCACCGGGCCCAGTTCGGGCAGCGCGGCCACGGCGGCAGCGACGCGGACGCCCAACCGCTCCCGGAGACGGGCCGCCCATGCCTGGTCGTCGCGGCCCCGCGTCACGATCTCGTCGACCACGCCCTCGAGCACCTGGAACGGGCGCTGGGCGGCCTGGTCGACGGCCTGGCCGTGCAGGACCCACGTGCCGGGGCCGGCGCGACCGGCCAGCTCCTCGAGGAGGCGGGTCTTGCCGCCGCCCGACTCGGCTTCCAGCAGCACGAGCCCGCCCCGGCCGGCGCGGGCCTCGTCGAGCAGGCCGGTGAGCACGGCCAGGTCGGTGGCACGGCCCACGAAGGCCGGCTCGGTGAGGGCCTGGCGGCGATCGTGCTGGCCGATCACCACCGAGGGATCGACGACGCCCCGGTCGCGGGCGATGCTGATGGCGTTGAGGTCGGCGAGCACGGCGCCGGCCGACTGGTAGCGCTCGTCGGGGTCCTTGCGCAGGAGGCGCTGGACGGCGGCGTCCACGGCCCGGGGCACGTCGGCCCGGATGCCCCGCAGCGATGCGGCCGGGGCGCTCAGGTGCTGGCGGAGCACCTCGCCGATGTCCTTGCCCTCGAACGGCGGGCGCCCGGCCAGGCACTCGAACAGCAGCACGCCGACCGAGTACAGGTCGGAGCGCTCGTCGACGACGCTGCCGCTCAGGGCGCCGATCGCCTCGGGGGCGAGGTAGCGCACGGTGCCGACCGGCTCGTCCCGGATGGTGGGGTCGAGCCAGACGCTGCGGGCGAACCCGAAGTCGATGAGGACGGCCCGGCTGACCGGCTCGGCTTCGTCGACGATGACATTCGCCGGCTTGACGTCGCGGTGGAGCACGTCGCCGTCGTGGGCGTGCTGCAGGGCCCGCAGCACGTCGGTGGCGACGATCAGGGTGGACTCGACCGACAGCGGGCCGGCCCGCGCGAGCCGTTCGCTCAGCGCGATGCCGGGCACGTACGGCTGGACCAGGTAGAGCAGGTCGTCCTCCCGGCCCAGCGCGTCGAGCACGCGGAAGTCGGGCGTTTCGAGACGGCGCAGGATGAGGGCCTCGTGGGCCACCCGCAGACGGACCGCCGACGACACCGCAGTGGCGTCCACCGTCTTGACGATGATCTGGGCGCCGGTCTGCTCGTCGTCCCCCAACCAGGTGTCGACCCCGTGGCCACTCTTCAGCAATTCCGTGCATCGGAACCGCCCAGCCAGAATGGGCCCCATGGGCGTTGTCGTCTGCCTGCCCCCTTTTCCTCCCGGCGGCGCACCCCAGGGCGCGGAGCCTTCCTTGGAAATATCGGTAGGTTGACTGGTTGTCTTGAACGCTTTCGACCTGGCGGAACGCCTCGACGACGTGCGGATCCTCGACGTCCGCTGGCAGAACGAGTGGGACGCGGGCCACATCGACGGCGCCGTCCATATCCCGGTCGACGAGCTGGACGACCGGATCGGTGATCTGTCGGGCGACCGGCGGTGGGTCACCGTCTGTCTCAGTGGCAACCGGTCCGCCGGCGCGGCCGGGACGCTCGCGGCCGCGGGGCTGGAGGCGGAGAACCTCGAGGGCGGCATCGCGGGCTGGGCGGACGCCGGCCTGCCGCTGGTGAGGCCGGACGGTCAGCCGGGCCGCGTCGTGGAACCCCAGCAGCCGCCCGAGCACCTGCAGCGCCTGGAGAAGGAGTTCCTCCATGTGCTGTTCGAGGTGGAGGAGCACTTCGGCGACCGCGAGCCCAGCGACGACGAGGTGCGGGCCTTCCTGCGCGACCGGCTGATCGAGCAGGGCCGGACGCCCGAGGAGGCCGACCACCTGATGGCGTCGCTGGACGAAGGCGCCTGACGCGGTCGCCCCTCAGTGACCGACATCGTCGTGGGGGCGGGCCACAACGGGCTGGTGGCGGCGTGCTACCTCGCCCGGGCGGGACGGCCGGTGCTGGTGCTCGAGGCCCTCGACCGGCCGGGGGGCGGGTCCCGCACCGAGGAGACGGTCCCCGGCTACCGCTTCGA
>JBOGIC010000843.1:0-3416 GCA_050744985.1 Acidimicrobiales bacterium | reverse complement strand
GATCAACCACTCCCATGCTGCGGCCCGCTCGATCGCGGGGCAATGGTGCTACCCGGCCAGTTGGCGGAGGGGTGGTAGCACTACTCCGAGTCCAGGAACGCCGTCACGGCGGCGAGGCACGCCGCGGGCGCCTCGAGGTGCGGGGAGTGGCGCACCCCGTCGATCACGGCCAGCTGCGCCCCGGGGACGGCGGCCGCGAGCGCCTCGCACTGGGGGCGCATCGTGTCGTCGTCCGCCCCGACCAGCACGAGTGTCGGCACGTCGAGGCCGGCCATCTCCGGGAGCGTGTCGGGCCAGGTCGCAAAGCGCGGCGCCATGGCCAGCCACATGGCGGGCGAGCACCTCAGCAGCTTGGCGTCCGACCAGGCGCCGTAGCCCGGATGGGCCCGTTCCATGCGCTCCCGGGCGGCGACCGCTGCCGGATCGCCCTCGCGCCGCACCGCCTGGGCGGCCGCCAGCGCCTCCATGCCTCCCTGGCGGACGATGGCCATGCCCAGCGCCACGAGCTGCGTGTCGACGTCGACGGGGCCGTGGAACGTGCTCATCAGCACCAGCCGGTCGACCCGTTCGCGGTGGTCGAGGGCGAAACGCTGGGCCACGGCCCCGCCCATCGAGTGGCCGACGAGGGAGAACCTCGACCAGCCCAGGGCATCGGCCACGCCCGCCACATCGGCCACGAAGGCGCCCAGGTCGTACGCCTCGCTTTCGGCCGGCTGGTCGCTGCCGCCGTGGCCGCGCAGGTCGACGGCCGCCGCGTGGCGGCCGGTCAGAGCGTTCGGGCGACGCAGGCCGGTCACGGCGTTCGGGCCACACAGGCCGGTCACGGCGTTCGGGCCCCGCAGGCCGGCGAGGCCCTCGGCGAGGCCCTCGGCGAGGCCGGTGAACTCCTCCTTCGCCCCGGTGAACCCGTGGACGAGCAGCACCGGCGGCCCGTTTTCGCCAAATTCCGCCACGGCGAGTTGCAGCGCGCCTAGGTTGCTCGGAACCTGTCGCAGTCGCACGTCGTGGAACGTACCGGGCGCGAGCCTGGCCTCCGTGGGTGCCGGGCCAAACCGGCTGATGTTGCATAAGCTGGGCCCTGACACGTGGGAGGGGGAGGGTGTCCCGCCGGAAGAGAATCTTCTTCATCCTGAGGATCGTGGCGAGCGCGGTGATGCTGGCCGTCCTCCTGCCGCGGGTGCACCTCTCCTCGCTGATCCCCCGCAGTTCGACCGCGCTGGCCTGGCTCGCCGCCGGCGTCCTCACGTGGATGGCCGCCGTGCTGCTCGCGACGCTGCGCTGGCAGCGCGTGCTGGTGGCCATCGAGTTGCCCGAGGACCTGCCCCCGCTCCTGTCGCACTCGATGGCGGCGCTGTTCGTCTCGAACTTCCTGCCCTCCACGATCGGCGGCGACGTCCTCCGCGTGACCCGCCTGTCGGCGGGGAACGGCAACATGCCCGGGTCGTTCGCCTCGGTCGTGATCGAGCGGCTGACGGGCTTCGTGGTGCTTCCCATGATCACCCTGGCCGCCCTCGTGAGCGAGCCGGCGCTGCTGCGGCTGGGGACGGCCAGCCGGATCAGCCTGTTGCTGTCGGCCGGCACCCTCCTGGCGCTGGCCGGCATCCTCGTCCTCGCCTCCAACCCTCGGGGCAAGCGGCTGGCCGAGAACGAGAACTGGCTGCGCTTCGCGGGCGCCGTGCACCTCGGCATCGAGCAGCTGCGGCGCCAGCCCTCGGCCGCCCTCGCCATCATCGGGACCGCCATCGCGTACCAGATGACGATCGTGCTGGCGGCGTGGATGGCAGCCCACGCGCTCAACATCCACCTGGGCTGGGCGGCGGCGATGGCGTTCATCCCGGTGGTGGCGATGGCGCAGGTGCTGCCGGTGTCGGTGATGGGCCTCGGACTCCGGGAAGGCGCCCTGGTGCTGCTGCTGACGCCGCTGGGCGTGCCCGCCGGCCAGGCCGTCGCCCTCGGCCTGCTCCTCTACGGGATGAACCTCACGGTCAGCCTCATCGGGGCGCCGGCCTTCGCCGTCGGCACCAGGCCGGTTCGCGCGACGGCATGAGTCCCGGGACCGCCACCGACGTGGCGCCCGAGCAGGAACAGTCCAAGCCGGCGTGCTCCGGATGGTGGCGCGAGGTGCTCTACGCCGTCGGGTTCGTGGCCGTGTCCGGCGTCGTGCGCCTGGCGGGGAGCCGGCTGGGCAGCGCCCCGCAGCTGGTGCCGGCGGGCATGAACGGGCAGGCGTGGACGCGCCGGCCCCGCCTTCACTGGTGGCGCGAGGTGCTCTACGCCGCCGGCTTCTACGCCGTGTACAGCGCCATCCGCAACACCCAGGGCTCGGCGACGGTCTCCGCCGCGCACGCCTTCAACAACGCCCGCCACGTGATCCGGCTCGAGAGCGTCCTCGGGCTGTACCACGAGCAGGCGTTGCATCAGGCGTTCCTTGGCAACCGCCTGTTCATCAGCTTCTGGAACCTGTTCTACGGCAGCTTCCACTTCATCGTCACCGTGTTCGCCCTCGTGTGGCTGTTCCGCAAGTTCCCGGCCCGTTACCCACGCTGGCGCAACACGCTGGCGATCACGACCGGTTTGGCCCTGGTGGGGTTCGCCCTGTACCCGCTCATGCCGCCGCGGCTGCTCCCGGGCAACTACGGCTATGTCGACACCCTGCGTACCTACGGGGCCCTGTGGTCGTTCGACTCCGGGACGATGAGCAAGATCTCCAACCAGTACGCCGCCATGCCCAGCCTCCACTTCGCGTGGGCGACATGGTGCGCGCTCGTGCTCGTCCCCGCCCTCGAGTCGATGTGGGCCAAGGTCCTGGCGGCCCTGTACCCGGTGTTCACCCTCTTCGCCATCGTCGTCACGGCCAACCACTTCGTGCTCGACGCCGTGGGGGGTCTCGTCGTGCTGGGCGTCGGCGGGGTGGCGGGGTTCGCCCTGGCGGCGTGGGTCGAACGCCGCCAGCAGCCGCCGCAGTTGCAGCCGCGGCGCGTCGCCGTGGGGCGGTGAGCCCATCGTCCCGGCGCGGTCCGTCGGAGCCGGATGACCGGGCGACGGTGGCGCGGGCGCCGGCACCCGCCGACGAGGGCGACGAAGGCGACGAGGGCGACGACGAGTACGGCGGCCCCGTCCGGCCCGACGCCATCATCCTTCCGTACGGGCGGATCGGGGCCGGCGCCGGGATCGCCTACGCGCTGTTCGGCCTCGTCGGGCTGACGCTCCTGCCGACGGGCCGGGTCACACCGGACGACACCGCGGCCGAGATCGCCACCCAGCTGATCGACGAACGGGGCCGTGTCAGCGCCGGGATCCTGCTGACGCTGTTCAGCGCGTTCTTCCTCCTGGTGTTCGTCTCGTGGCTGCACCGCTGGCTCCGCCAGGCCGAGGGCGAGGGCGGCTGGCTGGCCACGCTGGCCTTCGGCGGGGGC
>JBOGIC010000842.1:0-5709 GCA_050744985.1 Acidimicrobiales bacterium | reverse complement strand
GGCCTGCCCGGGGCCGTCGTGCACGCGTCGGGCGAGGGCAACGTCGCCGTCCGGGCCGGGCGCCTCGGCGCCGACCAGCGCCGGGACGTCGCCGCCGCCGTCGATCGCCTGGGGGGTTCGGCCGAGGAGGTACGGGCCGAGTTCGTCGGCCCGACCATCGGCGACGAACTGCGCCGCAAGGCGGTCATCGCCGTCGCCCTCGCGCTGGCGGCGCAGCTCGTCTACCTCGCCGTGCGGTACCGGTGGACGTACGGCGCCGCCGCCGTAGGCGCGATGTTCCACGACGTGATCATCCTGCTCGGCGTGTTCGCCTGGCTGGGCAAGGAGCTCGACGCCGTGTTCGTGGCCGCACTGCTCACGGTCATCGGCTATTCGATCAACGACTCGGTCGTGGTGTTCGACCGCATCCGTGAGCAGCGGCGGGCTCGGGCCCGGGAGCCCGTCGTGCGGGTGGCCAACGACGCATGCCTGCAGACGATCCCGCGCACCGTCAACACCGGCCTCGGCGCGCTGTTCATCCTCGGCGCCCTCTACGGGCTGGGCGGGCAAACCCTGACGGACTTCGCCCTGGCCCTTATCGTCGGCATCGTCGTGGGCACCTATTCGTCGGTCTTCACGGCCGCACCGCTGGCGGTGGCGATCGAAGCCCGGGTCACACCGACCCCGGCGCCTCCGCCCCGAGCAAAGGCAGGAGCACGGTGAGCGATGTTTCCGAACAGGACCTGCCCGGCATCGGGCGCCGCTACGACCTGACGACCCAGGACGGTGAACGGGTCAGCGTGGTCATCCACCACAGCGGCCGCCGTGATCTCTACGCCTTCGCGGGCGACGACGCCGCGACGGTCAGCCTCGGCGACGACCAGGCGCGCCGCCTCGGCGCCATCCTGGCGGGCGCCTACTTCAAGCCGGCGGTCGCCGCCCGGGTGGAAGCCGTGATCGGAGGCCTGCTCATCGACTGGGTGACGGTGCGGCCCACCTCGCCCGCCGTGGGTCGTTCGATCGCCGACCTCGAGATCCGGCGGCGGACGCGGATGACCGTGGCCGCCATCGTTCGGGGCGACGAGTCGCTGGTGGCCCCGGAACCGACGGAGGTGATCGCCGCCGGCGACCGGCTGGTCGTCGTCGGCCGGCCCGAGGACCTGAGCGGGTTCGTCGAACGTGTGATCGGGACGTAGGGGTGGGCGGGGAGCTCGTTGCCCTGGGCGGCTCGTTCCTGGCCGCCGGGCTGCTGGCCCGCCTCGGTCGGCGGGCCGGGCTGCCGACGATCCCGTTGTTCATGCTGGCCGGTGTCGTCTTCGGCCCGCACACGCCCGGGCTGGCCCTCGTCGAGGATCCCGCCGAACTGGCCCTGGCCGCGGAGCTCGGCCTCGTGCTGTTGCTGTTCCACCTCGGCCTCGAGTTCTCCCTCGGCGACCTGATCGGCGGCGGGCGGAAGCTGATGCTGTCCGGCGCCGTGTACCTCGCCCTGAACGTGGGGGGCGGCATCCTGTTCGGGCTCGCGCTCGGATGGGGCGGGCGGGAGGCGCTCGTCGTCGGCGGCATGATCGGCATCTCGTCGTCGGCCATCGTCACCAAGCTCCTCGTCGAGTTGCGCCGGCTGGCGAACCCGGAGACCCGACTGATCCTCGGCCTCATCGTCGTGGAGGACGTGTTCCTCGCGTTGTACCTCGCCCTGCTGCAGCCCGTGCTCGGCGACAGCGAGGGCGCGCTCGACGCCGTGCTCGCCTTCGCGAAGGCGCTCGCCTTCCTGCTGGCCCTGGCGGCGGTGGCCCGGTGGGGGTCGCGGGTGGTGAGCCGGCTCGTCGGCACACGCGACGACGAGCTGCTCACCGTGCTGTTCCTCGGGCTCGCCCTGCTCGGCGCCGGGGCGGCCGAGGAGCTGGGCGTCTCCGCCGCGATCGGCGCCTTCATGATCGGGCTGATCCTCGCCGAGACGGCGCCGGCCGAACGGATGCGGCGCCTCGTGCTGCCGCTGCGCGACGCGTTCGCCGCGCTGTTCTTCTTCGCCTTCGGACTGTCGATCGAGCCCGACGACGTGGCGTCGGTCGCCATCCCCGTGCTCGCCGCCGTCGTCGCGACGGTGGCCCTCAACCTCACCGCCGCGCTATTCGTCTCCCGGCTCAACCGCCTCGGCCGGCGCGAGGCCGCCAACGTCGGCCTCACCGTGCTGGCGCGAGGCGAGTTCTCTCTGATCCTGGCGGCGCTCGCCGTGGCGGCCGGGCTCGATCCCCGGCTCGGCCCGTTCGTGGCCGGCTACGTGCTGGTGCTGGCCATCGCCGGCCCGCTCGCGACGACCCACGCGGGCCGCCTGTCACGGCTGGTGCCCCCGCGGCTGTTGGTCACCCGTGCGCCGAGCTAGAGGGCGACAGCCTCGTGGACCTGTAGCGCGCCCCCTCGTGCGACGAACGGGTGGGCGCGGACCAGATCGACGGCCGCGTCGATGCCGGGGGCCTCGAGGATGGAGTAGCCGCTGGCGCGACCATCGACCGGGTCGACGTCCACGCCGTCGCCGGACACGGTCCGCGTGTCGCCCAACGGAGCGCCGGGATCGATGAGCGCCGAGCCGACTGACGCGACCCAGGCGCCGAAGGCCGCCATCGCCTGCTGCCGCGCCTCGTCGCCCCCGGGCATGCCGCCGCCGTGATAGGTCACCAGGTACCGAGCCATAGCCGGAGTCTGCGGCACACGTCAGTCGCGGTCCATGTCTGCAAAGACATATCGCATGTCCGATCGTCCCGGCGTAGCGTTTGACCGATGAACACGGTGACTCCAGACGACGACGAGCTGAGCGCCGTCCTGCGCTCGGTCAACGTCCGGAGCACGGTGTTCTGCGTCTCGGAGCTCGCGGCGCCGTGGGGATTCCGCGTGGAGGCCTCGGCGTCCGCAAAGTTCCACCTTTTGTTGAGTGGTACGGCGGTGCTGACGGTGGAGGACGACGAGCGCGAGCGGGTTCCTGTTACCGCCGGCGATCTCGTCCTGCTGCCCCACGGCACGGGGCACGTCGTCCAGGACCAGCCGGCTTCACGCGTGCGACGGCTCGAGCGGATACTCCTCGACCATCCCGTCGACGACTCGGCCCGCATGCGGTACGGGGGCCGAGGACCGACGACGTCGATGCTGTGTGGCGGGTTCGACACCGGCGGGCTGCCGGCCGACATCTCGACCCTGCTGCCCCGCTTCCTCGTCCTCGACGGCACGAGCACGGCGATGGCGCGGTGGATCGGTCCCATCTTCGGGCTCCTACGTGACGAGCGCACCCGCGAACCGCCGGGGTCGGCCGCCGTGCTCGCCAAGGTCGCCGACGTGCTCCTTACCGACGTGCTCCGGCAGTTCCTCGCCGAGACCCAGACGCGGCTCGCCCTCGCCCGTGTGGCCACCGTCGACGCGGCGATCGCCCGAGCCGTACGTCTCCTGCGAACCCAGCCCGGCGTGGCCTGGACCGTGGCGTCGCTCGCCCGCGACGTCGGGATGTCGCGTACGGCGTTCGCCGCCCGGTTCCGCGACGTCGTCGGGGATTCGCCGATCGCCTACCTGGCCAAGGTGCGGCTGAGTCACGGCGCCGGCCTCCTCGCCACCACCCGGCGCTCCGTCGCCCAGGTCGCGCGCGCCGTCGGCTACGACAACGAAGCGTCGTTCTCGAAGGCCTTCAAGCGTGCCTACGGCCGGTCACCCGGGGCGTTCCGCAGCGAACGTGCGGCCGGCGCCAACGGTGCCGTGGCGGCGGCTGCGCTCCTCGGCTGAGCCGGGTTGCGGGGTATTCGAGCTACGTCAACTGAGGGACTGCGGCGGAAGGTCGTCGTAGTCCTCGCCCAGCGAGCTCCACGCGGAAGTCGCCCGCCGGAGCTTGGGGGCGCGGATATCGGTCACGATCTGGTCGAACCTCTCGTCGACGTCCTGTTCGGAGAGGTGCATGTCTCGGTCTGTTGCCATGGCTGCTCCTGAGGGGGAGACAGGGGGTCACGCCCGAGTTGAGGGTTCCCGTCGAGCCGCCGCGGCTCCTCCCCAGCTCCAAGCGGGACCTACCCTTTTAGGCCCTGCCCACAACCGACGTGCCTCAAACCGGCGTGGGCCCGACCTTGCGGTCTCGCCACAAGGCGACGCGGAGCTTGGCCAGCCCGAGCAGCGTGCGGGGGATCCGCTTGACGATCGAGCTCCGCGACGGCCGGCGCTCCTCGACCGTCACCGGGATCGCGGTGACGGCCAGGCCCTGCCGTTCGGCGCGGAGGATCAGCTCGGTATCGAAGATGTCGGTGCCGGAGTGGCACACGACGGCCAGGTCCTTCAACGGCGCCCGCCGCATCACCTTGATCCCGTGCGTATCGGACACCTTGAGCCCGAAGCCGTACCGCAGGATCGACGAGAACACGGCGGTGACCATCCTCCGCTTCCAGGCCCGGGTGTCGACCGCCCCGGCGCCCCGCTTGCTGCCGACCACGACGTCGGGCCCGCCCGGCGCCTCGATCATCCCGACGCCCCGATCGAGGAAGTCGAAGTCGTAGTAGTCGACGTCGAACACGGCGACCAGCTCGCCGTGCGCCTCCACGAACCCGGTACGGAGCGCGCCGCCGTAGTCGGGCACGTCCAGGCTCATGGCGCGGACCTCGGACAGCTCGGCTGCGAGGCCGCGGGCCAGTTCGGCTGTCGCGTCGGTGGAGCCGTTCTCGACGATGAGGACCTCGAACGGTTTCCCGCCCGTGCGGAGGTTCTCGACCACCTCGTGAACGGCCGTCGCCAGGAAACCCGCCTCGTTGTGAGCGGGCATGACAACCGACAGCATTCGGGGCAGCGTAGCGACCGGTCGAACGCAACTACGCTCTCGCGCGTCCATGGGGACACTCGACACAATCTTCAAGGCTTACGACGTCCGCGGGGTCGTGCCCGACCAGCTCGACGCCGACATCGCGCGCGCCGTCGGGTGGGCGTTCGCCCGCTTCACCGGCCTGCGTGGCCCGAACGCCGCGGACAGCACGCCCCGCGTGCTCGTCGCCCGCGACATGCGACCGTCGGGTGAGGAGCTGTCGAAGGCGTTCGCCGAAGGGGCGATGTCGGCCGGCGCCGATGTCGTCGACCTGGGCCTGGCGTCCACCGACCTGCTCTACTTCGCCGCCGGCCACCTCGAAGCACCCGGGGCCATGTTCACCGCCTCGCACAACCCGGCCAAGTACAACGGCATCAAGCTGTGTCTCTCGGGGGCCCGGCCTGTCGGCCAGGACACCGGTCTCGCCGACATCAAGGAGCAGGTGCAGGCCCACCTCGACGGCCACGCCGACCACACCGCGAAGGAGCCGGGCACCCGCACCGAGCTCGACGTCACCGTCGACTACGCCGCCCACGTGCGTTCTTTCGTCGACGTGGCGAGCCTGCGGCCCCTCAAGGTGGTGGCGGACACGGCCAACGGGATGGGCGGGTACGTCGCCCCTCGGGTGTTCGAGGGCCTGCCGTTCGACCTCGAGATCCTGTTCCCCGAGCTCGACGGCACGTTCCCCAACCACCCGCCCGACCCGATCCAGCCCGAGAACCTCAAGGCCCTCCAGAACCGCATCCTCGAGGTGGGCGCCGATGTCGGGCTCGCCTTCGACGGCGACGCCGATCGTGTCTTCCTGGTCGACGACCAGGCTGAGCCCATCTCGGGTTCGGCCACGACGGCGCTGGTCGCCAAGGCGATGCTCGAGAAGAACCCGGGCGCCACGATCATCTACAACCTCATCT
>JBOGIC010000841.1:0-2336 GCA_050744985.1 Acidimicrobiales bacterium | reverse complement strand
GGCTGCTGGGCGCGCTACCTCTGCGGCGGCGGCTGCCACCACGAGGTGTCCCGACGGGGCCGGATCGCCTGCGACTACATCCGCGGGTGGCTCGAGTTCTGCCTGCGCGCCTACGTCGAGCTGTCGGCGTCACGTCCCGAGTACTTCGAAGGAGCCGCGTCGTGAAGATCTTCCCGAGGAACCTCACGGCGCGAGCCGACTACGTCGTGCGCGGCAACCCCGCCTCGACCCGCCCGGAGAGCGGCGTGGACAACTGCTATCCCGGCCTGGAGTTCGACCAGCGCAACCTCGACAAGCGGTTCTTCCCCGGCCTGGTGGTGGAGTTCCACCGACCCGACGGTGCGGTCGTCGTCGACGTGCTGGACGGGAGCGATGCGGCCGCCGACGGCCTGCGCCGCGACGACCTCCCTCTCTTCCTCTGGGCGGTCCTCGCCCCCAAGCCCGCAGACCAGACCGTCGACATCTCCGTCTCCCTCCGCGACCGGGACGGCCTCGAGGCGTGGCGGCACGTCCACGACCTGCCGCCCGGCCGGGTGCTGGTGCTCGTCGGCCCGGGCTCCGGCGCCCAGGCGTTTCCCTTCGACCCCGGCATCGACGGCCAGCTCCGCCAGATCCGCGACAGCGGTCAGAACGTGGTGCAGCGCGACGACGACGGGGTGCTCCGGCTGGCCGCGCTGGTCGGCGAGCGCGCCCGCTACCTCGACGAGGACGGGGTCATCGACGCCGACGCCTACGCGCCTGGCGACTTGACACGAAGCCTGTGCGCGCCCTGGCAGTACGACTTCCGCGACTGTGGCTGCTTCTATTGGGCGGCCACCAAGCCGGACGTGGTCACGAGCAGTGACGGCCGGTTCCCCTTCCTCAACTTTCAGCGCCGGGACCGCACCTCCGTCCCCCCGCCGCCCGATTTCCCGACGAACTCCCGGGAGCGGCGCGACGCCGAGCTCGACTACGGCGAGCTGATCGCCGGTGCGTGGAACGACGTGCTGGCGGTGGTGGTCGACGATCGGGAGAACGTGCCCGCCGTCCGCCCGCCCGAGCCCGACATCGAGCTCATGAGCCGCCCGCAGGTGATCGAAGAGCTGGCCTACCTCGCCACCGTCGAGCACGCCCTGTGCGTCGAGTACCTCTACGCCCACTACTCGCTGGACGCTCCCATGGAGCTGCCGGCGTCGGGTGCGACCGCTGAGTTGGTGCGGGTCTTCGCCGCCGCCCAGGAGCTGTTCACCATCGCCGTCGACGAGATGCGCCACCTCCGCTGGGTGAACGAGGCGCTGAGCCTCCTCGGCCAGCCGCCGTCGGTCGGGCGGGCCGACCGCATCGGTCGCCAGCTGGACGAGCCCTTCACACTCGAGCCGCTGACCCCCGAGCGCCTGCAGTGGTTCATCGATGTCGAGCGCCCGAGCCAGGACCTCACCGGCGCCCTCGACGGGATGTACGTGCGGCTGCACACGAGCATCCGGCGCCAGCCCGACGTGTTCCCCGAGCACGAGCGCCTCGTGCACCTGATCAAGCTCATCATCGACGAGGGCGACGACCACTTCCACCGGTTCAGCTCGGTGCAGCGTCACCTCGCCGGCTTGGCACCCGACGACTACCTGCGGCCCCTGGCGGACGGGACCGAGCCCCGGGTGCTCGCGTTGCAGGACCTGTCGGACCAGAACTACGCCGTGGTGATCGGCGCGCTGGCGACGACGTTCTCGCTGGACGACCGGGCCGGCGGCGTCCTGATCGAGCAGGCGCGGCGCGCCATGTTCAACCTCCACGAGGTCAACCACTTCATGGCGGGCAAGGGCGCACGGGCACGCTTCACGCTCCCGCCCACCCCGGCACGGGCGCCGGTGGACGCGCTGGCGGGCGGGGTGGCGGCCGCCGCCGCGGCGGTGGCATCGAGCGGCGGCGCCGATGAACGCCAGCTCGCCGACCGCGTGATGACTCGCAACCGCGAGCTGTTCGAGCTGATGCGCCGCCTCACCGGCGAAGACACAACGTGAGTGGTGTTGCGGTCGACGGCGCCGGGGTCGGCACGCTGACAGCCGCCCGGTTGCTGGGAGCCGGGGTCGAGGCGGCCGAGCGGCGCGTGCCGCCGGCGCTCGTGCTCAACGAGGTGACGATCGGTCTGCTTCGCGACCTGTGGGGCCCCGAGGCGCTCGCCGGCGCCCGGCCCATCACCGTCCGGCGGGTCCGGTGGGGCCCGGGAGCGGACGATGTGGCCGTACCGATCACCAGCGCGGTGATCGACGGCCAGGTGCTCATCGAGCGCTTGCGCGTCCCGTCGACCACGGTGGACAGCCCGCAGTGGGTGATCGACGGCCACCACCGGGACGGTGTGTCGT
>JBOGIC010000840.1:0-2840 GCA_050744985.1 Acidimicrobiales bacterium | reverse complement strand
GTGCACTCAGGCCCGTCCACCATCCCCGGGCTGAAGCTCTCGGGGCTTCGGCCGAGCCACCGAAGCAGCCCGTTGACATGCTGGCAAGTCGTCGAATCTCCTTGGCGGAGCCGGGCCAAGGGCGCCGCAGACAGCCAGTTGACGCTGCGAATGAGCGCTGACGGCGTCAGGCCCAGTTCGAGTCGCCTCGACTCCACGGCCTCGCCTACGGCGCGGTAGTCGAACGCAAGAACTGCCGGCGTCTTTCCGAGCGCGGAGGTCATCTCACCCGGGCAGGCTAATGACCGCTCCCCGCCCGGCCAATGTCCCGCGCGATCGACGCTGCAGAGAGGGGCCGCTTCTGCGACCGCCCGCTGGTACGGGAAGCGCGCCTCCGCTCAGCGTCGTCCGGCTCTGGCGGTGGTGACCATCCATCCGGCGGGACACACGCTGCGCACGAGCGGCACCGTCGCGGGATAACGCAATCCTTCAACATGCGGGCGGCCTGCGGACTCCCCCCAACCCGACGCCCTGCGCGTCCGCTGCCGGCGCCTGTGGCCTGGGCCTGCCTGCGTCGTGGGACCCCGCGTACTTTCCAGGGAACAGGCAGAAGGGATGGCCGGCGGGATCCAGCATGACGAGGACGCGTTCAGGCTGGGGCTGGTGTGCAGCCACGCGAGCGCCCAAAGACTTGGCCCGGTCGACGACCTCGGAGAACTGCCTCCGGCGCTGCTCCATGTCGCTCATTGGCGCCAGGCCGTCGACGCCGATGTCCAAGTGCATGCTCATTTGCTGCCTGCCGGCGACAGTCGGCCACACAGGAGGCATGAACGGCTCCTCCCGCTGGAACTCGAGCTTGTGTTCGCCGTCGGGCGACTTCACGAGCGCCCATGCGCCGGGCGCCTTGTGGGATCGGTCGACGACCTTCCATCCGAGCAGCGAGGCGTAGAACTCGGCGAGCTCCCACGCGTCACCGCACCCGATGACCGGCCCGCTCAGGCGGGTGCGAACCTTGTCCACGGTCTCCGGGTTCCCGCCTTTGCCGCGTCGCGAGTAGTGGACGTCGATCCCGGACGGCGCAGCCGCTCGCCAGATGCCCAAACAGAAGGGGTGCCCGCCAGGGTCGGCGTGGACCTCGCCTTTGAGGTGGACGGCGCCCAGTTCGCGGGCGAGCTCGATTGCGTTCTCGTCTTCGAAGCTCAGGTCGAGATGGAATTGCGCCGGGTAGTCCGGGTCCGGCCACCGCGGCGCGCGGACTTCGGCGCGCTGGAAGGCCAGGATGGGGAGGTCGCCGCTCAGCGGACTGAGGACGACCTGGTCGGCGCTGTCTTCGAGCCCTCCCACTCGTCGACCAAGTCCTCGTAGAACCGGGCGAGCGTCCGCGGGCTCAGGCAGTCGAAGACCACGCGCCAGATCACGGCATCCTCACCGTCGACATCCGCTGGGTAGAGGCAGGAGGGGTGGCCAACCGGGTCGGCGTAGACGCCGTGATCGGGGTAGGTCGCAAGTCGGGCGCCGCCGAGGCGCAGTACACGTCTCTCGGCGTCGACCAGGTCCCTGACGTGGAGATCGAGGTGAACCTGCTGTGGGTACTCGGGGTCGGGCCAGCGGGGCGGGCGCGTGTCGGACCAGCCGTCGCCGCTGAAGGCAAGCTGAGGCAGAGCTCTGGGGTGCTTGCCGATCTTGAGCCAGTTGACCCGGATGATCCGCATCCCCAGGAGCCCGGCGTAGAACTCCGCCACCACGAGCCGCCCTTCGCGCCCATTGCGTTCGGCGGGGCAGCCGATCGAGATGGTCTGGTGAACGACGCGCATCGCGCCCTCCTGGGAGGCGACGGAAGATTATCCAGAGGGCCTCCTACGGATGCTCGATCGGTCCTGGGACCACGGCGGCGACGGGCGCGTCCGCCGGGCTTGACGGGGGGGTTGCCGCGTCCGGCGACGCGGCGTACCGTTTTCGACAAGCGCTGGTTCGGGGCCGCGCCGAGACTCGCCGGAAGGCTGGAAGCCGCCCCGAGAGTTTGGATGCGAGCGACGTCGACACGATCCTCGATCCGCCCGTGCGAGTCCGGGCGAGAAAGAGGCCAGTCATGAAGACGTTGCCCGACTCCCCGAGCCTTGAGCACCTGCGCCAGCAGGCCAAGGACGTCCTGCCGCACCTCCGGGCTGTGCGACCCGAGGCGACGCTGTCCGACGCCCAGTCCCACATCGCGCACCAGTACGGGTTCCGGACGTGGCCCGAGCTCAAGGCCGAGGTCGACCGGCGGAGCGCCTCGGCCGTCGCGCCGGCGTTAAGCGAGGATACGGCGGCCGAACTGGCGGCTGCCTTCGGCCTTGGCCGGGCGGCGGGGCCGCTCGTCCCCCTGATCCGGCAGTGGGCGGGCCACGCGTGGACGCTCGCCACCGACCGCGGGACGTGGACGGTCCGGCGCCTGTTCGGACCGTTCTACGAGGCCAACCTGGAGACCGACGCCCGGATGGCGGATCAAGCGACCGCCGATGGCATTGTCACGCCAGTGCCCGTGCGGGCGCTGTCGGGCGCGCTCGCCGAAACCGTTGCCGGGGAGCGCTGGCGGGTGTTTACCTCACCCGCTGTCGGTCCCGAGCCGTCGACTCCGGCCGACCCCCGATATGCGGCCGCCGCAGGGCGGATCCTGGGTCGGGTTCACACCTGGCGGTTGCCGCCCGAGGGCCCGGTCACGACGTGGGTCTCGGAGGTACGGCCTGAGGCCGCCTGGCGGCTGCTGCAGGAGAAGGCGGAGGAGGCGGGCAAGCCGTGGTCGGACCGGCTGGGCGTGGCCATCCCTTCGATCGTCGACGCATACGGCCTCGTGGAATCGGTCGAGGCGGCGGGAGAAGCGG
>JBOGIC010000839.1:0-7152 GCA_050744985.1 Acidimicrobiales bacterium | reverse complement strand
CAACGGCGGAACATGGAAACGATCCTTCGTCGGCGTCGTGACCGTCCTCGTGCTGGCGACCGCCATGGCCGCCTGCTCGAGCGACGATTCGTCGTCGGCGAAATCCAACCTGGAGAAGATCAAGTCCGCTCAGGAGCAGTTCAAGGCCAAGAACGGTGTCTACGGCACCCAGGACGAGCTGGTATCGGCGGGCTTCCTCGCGGCCGCCATTCCCGACACCGACGTGATCCTCATCACCGGCAAGGACGGGAAGCCCAAGTCGGAGTACTCCGTGGCGTCGGGCACGATCAACGCGGCCGCCAACGCCGACCAGTGGGTCACGAGCGACAGCGGGTCGGGGCCGGGCTACTCGTCCAGCGCCTTCGCGTACCCCTTGAACTCGAATCTGGCCGAACCGCTCATCCTCATGGCTTCGGACTTCAGCCTCCAGCCCGGTCTGGCGGCGAGTTGGGAGGCCATCCCGGTCGGCACCAACCGCAACACGATCAAGGGCATGGGCGCCGCAGGCGCCGCTCTCCCGTCGTCGCCGACGCCCTACCCGACCTGTGGCGGCATCCAGGACCGGCCGTTCTGCTCCGACACGTGGCGGTTCCACCTCCGCCAGGGCGTCACGTTCCACGACGGCGCCAAGTTCGACGCCGACGATCTCATCTGGACCTGGCGTGATCGCCAGCCCTACAGCGGCTCCCCGTCCGACGGCGAGAACACGATGGCGTTCTCGCTCGCCCTCCCCGGAGCGGCCGGTGGTTGTGCGACCAACCTCACGCTGTGCGGGTTCGACTCGGTGGAGAAGATCGACGAGTTCACCGTCGACTTCACGCCGAGGGCGCAGAACCTCCGGTTCCCGGAGCAGGTCCTCCACCCCAAGGGCGCCATCGCCCCCGTGCTGCGAGACAGCTCGGGCAAGCCCATGCCGGCGCCCGACACGATGCAGACCCCCGGCCTGTCCAGCCCGCGGAACCTCGGCCGTCACCTTGACGGCAGCACGGGCGGGATCGCCGAGGGCTCGCAGGCCTTCGGCAAGCCGCCGCTCGCCGCGGTGCCTCTGCAGCCGGGAACGCCCCAAGGCACCGGCCCCTTCAAGTACGTCAGCTACAACCCGACGACCCCCCAGGGCGGCGGGACCGCCGCGTTCGTCGCGAACACCAACTATTGGGGTTCCCCGGCGGCGCAGGTCCACGCTATGAACTACACGTTCATCGCCGACCCCGCCGTTCGCACCGCCGGCCTCCAGGCGGGCACCTACGACCTGAACATCGACATCAACCCTCTCGACACCGAAGCCGCCAAGGCGAGCGGCAAGAACGTCGTGAGCGCGCCGTACGGCCAGAACTCGCTGATCTACGTCAACAAGGTCGTGAAGGTCTCGCCCGAGAACCCGGACAAGTCGATGGTCGGTCCGTCGACGCCGGGCAACTACACGTTCAACATCGGCACCGACCCCAAGGTGCGCCAGGCCGTCTCGCTCGGCATCGACCGCCAGGCGGTCGTCAGCGCCATCTATGCCGGCAACGCGGCGCCGGGCCGGTGGATGTCGCCGCCGGGCGTCCTCGGCTCGTTCCAGGACATGGTCCCGCAGATGAAGACCGACATCGCCCAGGCCCGCACCATCCTCGACGCGGACGGCTGGACGTGCGGGAACGCCAACCCGGGCGCGAACACCGCCTGCGGCAACAACGAGATCCGCACCTGGCGCGGTGACGGGCGCTTCACCGCCGGGCGGAAGCTGACCCTGTACATGATCGGCATCTCGCTGGTGCCGCAGTCGGGCTACGACCTCCTCCAGGCCCAGATGAAGACCATCGGCATCGACCTGGTCACCCAGCGAGGATCGTGCGACGGCGCGGTCACCTGCACCGACGGGACGGTCGGCCGGGGCCAGATGTACAACAGCTCGATGTGGGACCTCGACCTCGAGCTGCCGAACCAGAACGACGCCAACGCCGCGTTCCTCCCGGTGCTGCGCCAGGCGTGCGCCAGCGCGACGAACTTCCGCTTCGCCCCCGCGGACGGCACCAACGCCGTTGGCCCGCCGGTGAACGATTCCTCGACCGGCGTCGTCGGCCGCAACAACGGCGGCGGCGTCTTCCCGTTCGGCAATACGCCGTGCAGCACCCAGAGCGACGACACCCACACGCCGGCGAAGTTGGGCCCGATGGACGCCGAGTGGGTGCCCGCGTCGAACAACGCCAAGACCGCCACCGACAACCAGAGGGCGGCCGCCAACATGATGAGGATCCTGGTCGGCCAGGACCAGACCAACGTCGTGATCCCGGTCGTCGGCCAGTACCGGCTGTACGGGATGGCGGGCAACGTCAAGCTCGGCGACCCGCACCCGTCCCAGACGAGCCAGCGCTGGACGAGCCTCACGAAGTCGGCCTCACCTTAAAGGGCGGTCGGTCCGGCCGCTGCCGCCATAGAACCGATCGGACGTGGGACACAGAGGCCGCTACGCGCTCAGCCGGCTGGCGCTCGCCATCCCGACGCTCCTCGTCCTCTCCATGCTCACCTTCCTGCTGGGCTCGGCGTCGGGCGATCCGTCGAGCAAGATCGCCTCGGCCGGCTTGCCGCCCGAAGTGGACCCCACGCCCGAACAGGTCGACGCCGTCCGCCACCGGCTCGGCTTCGACCGACCGCTCGTCGTGCAGTACGGGAGCTGGCTGCAGAAGGCCCTGCACGGGGACCTCGGCCGGTCGCTGCTGACCGGCCGCGGGGTGGGTGACGCCATCCGCGACGCGGTCCCGTCGACGATCGAGCTGGCGCTGGCGGCCGTGCTGGTCATCGTGATCCTGGCGGTCCCCCTGGCCCTCCTCGGCGCCCGCGTGCGGAGCGGTTGGTTCCAACATGGGCTCCGCATCGTGGAGATGGCCGGCGCCTCGATTCCCGGGTTCTTCCTCGCCTACCTGCTGATCTTCTTCTTCGCCGTCAAGCTCCACCTCGTCCCCGTCGTCGGCCAGGACGGCTTGCGCAGCATGATCCTTCCCGCCGTGACGCTCGCCGTGTTCCCGGCCGCGCTGGTCGCGCGCCTCCTGCAGTCGTCACTGACCGAAGCGATGCAGGAGGACTACGTCCGCACGGCGCGGGCGAAGGGGCTGGCGGACACCCGGATCTTCGTCGGCCACGCCCTGCGCAACGCCGCCCTCCCGGTCCTGACCGTCCTCGGGGCGATCTTCGCCCAACTGGTCGAAGGCGCCATCGTCGTGGAGCTCATCTTCGGGCGGTCGGGGATCGGGAGCCTGACCCTGCAGTCGGTCGGTTCGTCCGACTACCCCATGATGCAGGGCGTCGTGTTGTTCGCCGGCCTCGTGGTGATCCTGTTCAACCTCGCGATCGACCTGCTCTACCCCCTGATCGACGTGCGGGTACGGCTCGGAGCGCGCACGTGAGCCGCCGGCTCCGGCGGCGTCCGACCCGGGAGCGTCAGGGCGGGTCGCCGTTCCGCAAGTTCCGGCGCCAGCCCACCGCGGTCATCGGCGCGGTGATGCTGGTGCTGATCACCGTTCCCCTGTACCTCGCGTCCTGGCTCGCGCCGCAGGATCCCTACGCCGTCGACGTCCCGAACCGCCTGGCCAAGTTCAGCTGGTCCCACCCCCTCGGCACCGACGGCCTCGGCCGGGACATGCTCTCCCGCATGCTGTACGGCGGCCGGAAGTCCGTGCTGCTGACGCTCGCGGTCACTCTTCTCATCACCGTCGTCGGCGTGTCCCTCGGCGTGCTCGCGGGCATGCGCGGCGGCCTCACCGATCGCTTCGTCGGGTTCCTCATCGACATCGTGCTGGCCCTGCCGCTGGTGATCGTCTCGATGGTGACCATCGCGGTCCTCGGCGGGGGCACGGCCAAGCTGGTCTTCGTGATCGCCGTTTTGGGATGGCCCCGCCACGCGCGCCTCGCGCGCGCCGCCACCCTGTCGATGCGCGAGCGAGAGTTCATCGACGCGTGCCGCGTGCTCGGCGCGTCCCGGCTGCGGATCGCCTTCCGCCACATCGTGCCCAACATCATCTGGCCGGTCGTCGTGCTGAGCACCATCGACGTGGGCCGCATCCTGCTGCTCGTCTCGACACTGTCGTTCCTCGGCTTCGGCGCCCGGCCCCCGGCGCCGGAGTGGGGCTCGATGCTGGCCGACTCGCGCCGGTACTTCTTCGTCGCCCCGCGCCTGCTCATCATCCCGGGCGTGGCCATCTTCCTCGTGGCGTTGGGCGCCAACCTCTTCGGCGAGGGGCTGCGGGATGCGTTCGCGTCGAAGACCAAACTGATCAAGTGACCGTGCCCCCGCCGATGCCCCCGCCGACGCTGCCGCCCGCGGAGCCCCTTCTGGCCATCGAGGACCTGCGGGTGCAGTTCCGCACCGACCAGGGTGTCGTCAAGGCCGTGGACGGGGTGACGTTCTCCGTGTGGCCCGACGAGGTGCTGGGCATCGTCGGGGAGTCGGGTTCCGGCAAGACGGTGACGGCCCTTTCCGTGCTCGGTCTCCTACCGCCGACGGCGCGGGTCACCGGCACCGTCTCGTTCAAGGGCCGCGACATGCTGGCGGCGCCCGCGTCGGACCTCCGCGCCGTTCGAGGCGGCGGCATCGCCGTGATCTTCCAGGACGCGCTCGCCGCCCTCAATCCGCTGCACCGCGTGGGCAAACAGGTCGCCGAGGCGATCCGCATCCATCAGCCCGACGTCTCGCGGAGTGAAGCCGATCGGCGCGCCGTCGAGCTCCTGGGCATGGTCGGGATCCCCTCCCCCACGGAGCGGGCGCACCAGTTCCCCCACGAGTTCTCCGGCGGAATGCGCCAGCGGGTGATGATCGCCATGGCCATGGCGAACGATCCGGAAGTGCTCATCGCCGACGAGCCCACCACGGCCCTCGATGTCACCACGCAGGCCCAGGTGCTCGAGCTCCTGCAGGACGTCCACCGTCGCACCCATTCGGCCCTGATCCTCATCACCCACGACGTCGGCGTCGTGGCCGGCGTCGCCGACCGCGTCGTGGTGATGTACGCCGGTAAGGCGGTCGAGTCGGGGACGGTCGAGCAGGTCCTGCTGGAGCCGGCCCACCCCTACACGCGGGGGCTGCTCGCCTCGATGCCGCGCCTCGAGCAGGAGGGCGGCCAGCTGACCCGGATCGGCGGCCAGCCGCCGTCGCTCATCGACGTGCCGAGCGGCTGCGCGTTCCATCCCCGCTGCGCCTCCGCCGCACTTCCCGAGCCCTGTGCCACCGCCGCGCCCGAATTCCGCCCGGTCTGCGGCGTTGCCACCCACTGGGCGGCCTGCCACTTCGCCGAGCAGCTCCTCGAAGTCGGTGCCGGCTCCGGCGGTTCGTCGCCCGCGTGACCGCGACCGAACCGATCCTTCGCGTGGAGGGCCTGGTGAAGCACTTCCCCGCGCGTGCGGGGGTCCTCGGGTCGCGGACCCACGTCCACGCCGTGTGCGGGGTGTCGTTCGATGTGGGCAAAGGCGAGACGCTCGGCATCGTCGGCGACTCGGGATGCGGCAAGTCGACCACCGCCCGCGTCCTGCTCCGGCTCCAGCCGGCGACGGCAGGGGCGATCCACTTCCACGACACCGATCTCCTGCGCGCCCGCCCAAGGGCGCTGCGCGCGCTGCGCCGCCGCATCCAGCTCGTCTCGCAGAACCCGTACGCCACGCTCGACCCCCAGATGTCCGTCGGCGCGATCATCGCCGAGCCCCTCCGGATCCACCGCCGCTACGGCAAGGGCGGAAAGGACAGGGTGCGGGAGCTCATGACCATGGTCGAGCTCAACCCCGACGACGCGGTGCGCTACCCACACCAGTTCTCCGGCGGTCAGCGCCAGCGGGTCGGTATCGCACGGGCGCTCGCCCTGGAGCCCGAGTTGGTGGTGCTCGACGAGCCGATCTCGTCGTTGGACGTGTCCCTGCAGGCCGGCATCATCAACCTGCTCGGCGAGCTCCAGGAACGGCTCGCCGTCGCCTACGTCTTCATCGCCCACGACCTGTCCGTGATCCGCCACCTCTCGCACAAGGTCGTCGTCATGTACCTCGGCAAGCTGGTTGAGACCGGTTCGCGCGACGACGTGTTCGGTCGACCGTCGCACCCGTACACCCAGGCGCTGCTTTCCGCCGTCCCGTCGTCCAACCCGTTGATCGAACGGACGCGGAAACGGATCGTGCTCCCCGGGGAGGTGCCGAGCCCCCTCGACCCGCCGTCGGGCTGCCGGTTCCGCACCCGTTGCTGGAAGGCGCAGGAGATCTGTGCCGCCGAGGAACCGGCCCTGATCGACCGCGGGCAGGGTCACCCCGTCGCGTGCCACTTCGCCGAGAGCTCGCCGCCGGAACCGTAGGCGTCGGTTAGCGTCGCATAGCGCGCACGAGGCTGGCGGGTCGAACCTCGATCACCACGGGCTCGAGCCCCTGATAGGCGTCCTCGCCCGCGACGGTCGCCTCCAACGCGTACGAAGCGCCTTCCAACCTCCAGACGGTCAATGTCGCGTCGTCGGGGTCGATCACCCAGTACCAGCCCACTCCTGCAGTCTCGTATGCAGCCTTCTTCGATCCGAGATCGAAGCGCCGCGTGCTCGGCGAGAGGACTTCGACGACAAGGACCGGGATGCCGTTGATGCCGCGTCTTCGACGGCGTCTCGCCGCGCGACCACGACATCAGGCTGGAGGACCAGGAGATCCGAGAGCACGACCTCGACCGGCGCCAGCACCACCAACAGGTCCGTCCCTGCCAGCGCGGCATCGATCAGCTTGGCTAACTCGAAGGCGACGACCGGATGCCTGGGCGCCGGAGCCGGGGTCGCAACGAGCGAGCCGTCAACCAGTTCGTACCGGTGCCCGTCATCCGGCAGGGTCGCCAGGTCGGCTCGAGTGAGTTCGCGTCCCCAGGGCAGAGCAGCCACTATCGCCGTTTACGCGGCGGTCGTGGACACCCTGGGGTGGGGCCAAGTCGTACCGCGGGTCCGTGCGCTACTGGACTCAGTGGCGGAGAGCGTGAATCTTCGCCGCCATCAAGAAGATAGCGCGAGGGAGGGGGCTTGCCGCAAGCGACTCACATGTGCTGACCATGACCCGGTTCGCTGAGCCGATCACGGCCAGAGCCCATGCAGCCAGGAGTCGCGGAATGCGTGTGTTGCCTTCGGTGGGGGAGCGGCGATGACCGGACATGCGGTGGTGATCGCAGGA
>JBOGIC010000838.1:0-4583 GCA_050744985.1 Acidimicrobiales bacterium | reverse complement strand
CCGGCGAACCGGCCGCCCGCCAGACGCTGGCCGCCGGTGCCGGCCTGGTCACCTTCTCGGGCGACAAGCTGCTCGGCGGCCCCCAGGCGGGGGTCATCGCCGGCCGGCGTGACCTCGTGGCCGCCTGCGCGACGCACCCCCTCAGCCGGGCGCTGCGCCCGGGCGGGCTGGTGGTGGGCGCCCTGCAGATGATCGCCCTCGCCTACCTCGACCGTGACGGCCAGGCGATCCCGTTCTGGCGGATGGCCTCCGCCTCGATGGAGTTGCTGCGGGCGCGGGCCACCGCCATCGGCGCCGGCCGGATCGTGGACACCGTGGCCGTCGCCGGGGGCGGCTCGGTCCCCGGCCAGGAGGTGCCGTCGGTCGGCATCGCCGTCGACGGGGACCACGCCGATTCCCTGCGCGCCAACGACCCGCCGATCATCGCCCGCGTGCACGACGGCGTCACCATCTGCGACCTCCGCACGGTCGACCCGCGCGACGACGACGTCCTGGCGAAAGCCCTCGCCTCGCTGGGATGAGGGAAACGTTCTCGATGCACGTCGTGGCCACCGCCGGCCACGTCGACCACGGCAAGTCCACCCTGGTGCTCGCCCTCACGGGCATGGACCCCGACCGGTTCGCCGAGGAGAAGACCCGCGGCCTCACCATCGACCTCGGGTTCGCGTGGACGACCCTGCCGTCGGGCCGGCAACTGGCCTTCGTGGACGTGCCCGGCCACGTGCGGTTCATCAAGAACATGCTCGCCGGCGTGGGCGCCGTCGACGCGTGCCTGTTCGTCGTCGCCGCCACCGAGGGTTGGAAGCAGCAGTCCGAGGAGCACATGCGCATTCTGGAGGTGCTCGGGCTGCGGCACGGCCTGATCGCGCTGACCAAGGTCGGGCTCGTCGACGACGAGACGCGGGAGTTCGAGCGGTTGGAGATCGCCGAGGCGACCGAGGGCACGTTCCTCGAGCGCGCCGAGGTGATCGAGGTCGACACCCCGACCGGCGTCGGCCTGGACGAGCTGCGGGCCGCCCTCGACCGCCTGCTCGACTCGACGCCGGTCTCGCCCGACCGCGGCCGGCCCCGGCTGTGGATCGACCGGGTCTTCGCCGCCAAGGGCTCGGGCACGGTCGTCACCGGCACGCTGGCGGGCGGCTCGTTCGAGGTCGAGGACGAACTGGTCGCCGTGCCCATCGGGCGGCGTGTGCGCGTGCGGGCACTGCAGAGCCTGCAGGAGGCCCGGCCGGCGGTTGGGCCCGGCAGCCGGGTGGCCGTGAACCTCTCGGGGGTCAACCGGGACGAGCTGGAGCGAGGGCACGCGCTCGTGCGGCCCGGCCAGTGGCAGCCCACTCGCACCGTCGACGCCGAGCTGAAGGTACTGGCGGGGCTGCACCACGAGGTGAGCCAGAAGGGCGCATACCAGGCGTACGTGGGCTCGGGCGAGCACCCGGTGCGCCTGCGCGTCCTGGGCGCCGAGGCGATCCCGCCCGGCGAGGTCGGGCTGGTGCGGATCCACTTCCCCGAGCGCATGCCGCTCCTACCGGGCGACCGGTTCGTCCTCCGGGAGAGCGGTCGTGACGAAACCGTCGGCGGTGGGACGGTGCTCGACGTGGCGCCCGTGCTGCCGGCGTCCAAGGCCCGACCGTCGATCTCGGTGGAGCGGGTGGTCCACGAGCGGGGATGGGTCGACGCCGCCGAGCTCGAACGCATCACGGGGGAGCGCCGGGCGCCGAACGTGGCGCGGTGGGTCGTGTCCGACGCCGCCCGCGCCACCGCGCTCGAACGGCTCCGCCTCGCCGTGGATGACGCCGGGCCGCTCGGCCTCGACCAGGCCACCCTCACCGAGCAGGACCGGGAGCTTCTGCCGCAGCTGGAGGGCACGGTCGTCGAGGCCGGCCGGGTCCGGCTGCAGGGCGCGGTGGACCCCCTCGCCTCCCACCCCTACGCCGCCGCCCTGGCGGGTGACCTGTTCACCCCGCCCGACCCGCCGCCGACCCTCAGCCGGGCCGAACTGCACGAGCTTGTACGCCGGGGCGTGGTCGTGACCCAGGACGGGGTCTATTTCGCCCCCGCGGCCATCGACGAGGCTGCTCGCCGCATCGCTCGGCTGCTCACCACCCACACCGAGGGGGTGACCGTCGCCCAGGTCCGCGAAGCCCTCGGCACCACCCGCAAGTACGCCCTGCCGCTGCTCGCCCGCCTGGACGCGGACGGCGACACCCGCCGCCGCGGCGACTTCCGCATCGGCGGCCCCCGGTTGCCCCCGGCGGGTTAACCCGCGCGCTGGGCGATGAGCTGCTTGCGCTCCAGTTCGTTGAGCCCACCCCAGATCCCATGTGGTTCACGGATCCGGAGCGCGTAGTCGAGGCAGGGCCGGCGGACCGGGCAGATCGCACAGATGGCTTTCGCCCGACGCTCGCGCGCCTCCCGCTCCTCTTTTCTTTCCAACTGCGAAGGTGGGAAGAAGACCGCAGCCTGTGGGCCTTTACAGGCAGCGCGCTCCTGCCACAGCTCTTCCGCCCTCTGACTTCTCACCTGGCCCCCTCGGTCGGTCGAAAGAACTTACCGCCGACAAGCACCGTCGACAAGGGGTGTTTTAGTCACATAGCCGCAGGTGGGGATGCCTGTGGGCCCGCCACGGAGCGCTCGACCTCGAGCACCAAGCCGTCAATGGCGACGACGATGACCGTGTCCCCATCCGCTATATGCGAATCGTCCTTCGCCCGGGCCGGCCATAGGGCGCCCCGCAGGCGAACGATGCCGGTGGCCCCGATGGCCGTCGCGGCGTCACCGGCGTCGCCGATGAACGAGTCCCGGCCAATGGTGGATGTGGAGAATCGGGCCCGCACCATCACCGGCATGGCCCGGAGCACGAACAGCATGGTGAGCACCAGCATCACCACGATCGCGAGCCACCCGACGCGCTGACCCGACGGCACCAGCGAGATCGATCCGAGGACGAACGCGACGGTGCCGATGACCGTCCACGCCCGGGGGGCGCCGGCCTGGACGTCGATCGCGAACCCGAAGGTCGCCAAGGCCAGCAGGCCCAGGCCCAGCGGCGTCGCGTCGAGGGCGGCCAACCCGTAGCAGGCCAGCACGAACGAGACGGCGCCGGTGAGGCCGGCGAGCCCGATCCCGCACGAGTAGTACTCGAACAGCACGAGAAGCAACCCGACGACGAGGAGCAGGTACGCGATCGACGGGCTCGTCGTCGTGTGGAGGACCCGCTCGGCCAAGTTGAGCTTGGCGAAGCGCACCTGGGCGGCCGGCTCGCGGCGGGGCTGGCCGTCGCGCTCGACGACCCGGGCGGTGGTGAGCCGGCGCCCGGCCAGCTCGCGACCATCCTGGGAGACGATGAAGTCACCCAGCGTGGGCGTGACGATGTCGACGACCCCCTGCCGGACGGCCTCGTCGGCCGGCAGGCCGCCGATGTGGGTACCGGTCGCCATGCCCGACGTGGCCGCCGCCTCGACCAGGCGGACCGCCCCGCCGTCGGCGCTCGAGCCCGTCGGCCCTACCCAAACGGCGACGGGCACCCTGCTCCCGCTGATCCGGGCGGCGAGCTCGTCGAGCTGTTCGTCGGTGAGGAGATCACCCGGGCTGTCGAGCTGCAGGACCAGCATCTGGCTGCCCTGGCGCTCGGACGCGTCGATCGACCGGCTGATGAAGTCGGCCTCGATGGCGTCGATGCGCCCGGTGACCTCGATGACGTCGACCGGCGGGGGCGCGGCCGGTTGGGCGGCGGCGCTCCGGGCCTCAACGAGCACAGTGCCACTCGCGACGAGCAGCACGATGCCGATGGCTACGGCGACGGTCGGTACTGTGCGGAGGTTTAGGGGGATGGTTGGATCCTCGTGATTTCTGCGCCCGTACCCGGCTCGTCATCGTGGCCGGGAAGGGCGGCGTCGGCAAGACGACGGTGTCGGCCGCCCTGGCCCGCATGGCGTCGAGGGAGGGACTGTCGGTCCTCCTCGTCGAGATCGAGGGCAAACACGGGCTGGCGACGGCCTTCGGCGCGCCCCCGCTCGCCTACGAGGAACAGGAGCTCGCGCCCGGCATCGTCGCCCGCACGCTGACGCCCGACGTCGCCCTGCTGGAGTACCTGGACGACCACGGCCTGCGGCGGATGTCCAAGCGCCTCACCCGCTCGGGTGCGGTCGACGTGGTCGCCACCGCCGCCCCCGGCATCAAGGACATCCTCCTGCTGGGGAAGGTCAAGCAGCTCGAACAGCGCGGCGACGCCGACCTGATCGTGCTCGACGCCCCGGCCGCCGGCCATGCCTTCACCTTCCTGCTGAGCCCCCGGTCGCTGATGGACACCGTGAGCAGCGGACCGATCCGCTCGCAGGCCGAGGACGTGCTCGGCCTGCTCACCGACGCGGACCGCTGTCGCGTGGTGCTCGTCACCCTCGCCGAGGAGACCCCCGTCAACGAGGTGGTCGAGACGGCGTTCACGCTCGAAGACCAGGTCGGCGTGGCGCTCGGGCCGGTCGTGGTGAACGGGCTCTACCCGTCGCTGCCGGGCCTCGACGTCGACCCGGTGGCCGCAGCCGCCGCCGCCGACGTGGGCCTGCGGCGCGGCGAGGCCGAGGCGC
>JBOGIC010000837.1:0-3153 GCA_050744985.1 Acidimicrobiales bacterium | reverse complement strand
AACCGGCGGCGGCCTGGACGGGCAAGGAGCTGCTGATCTGGGGTGGCGGCGACCAGGCCGACGGAGCGGCCTACGACCCGGCGGCCGACACCTGGCGCCCGCTGGCGATGGGGCCGCTGTCGGCCCGGGCCGCGACCGGCAGCGTGTGGACCGGGCGCGAGATGGTCGTCTGGGGTGGGGGCAACCCGACCCAGGCCTTCGACGACGGCGCCGCCTACGACCCGGCGGCCGACCGGTGGCGTCCCCTGGCGCGGTCACCGCTGCAACCCCGCCGGTCCTTCGCCGCCCAATGGACGGGCCGGGAGGTGCTGGTCTGGGGAGGCGGCCCCGACAACAGCCTCGTGTTCTACGGCAACGGCGCCGCCTACGACCCGGCCGCCGACACATGGCGCGAGCTGCCGGCGTGGAGCTCCCGGTTCAACCCGGCCAGCGTGTGGACGTCGCGGGAGCTCATCGTCTGGGGCGGGATCTTCGCGCCGGCCAAGATCGAGACGCTCTCGGACGGCGCCCGCCTCAGTCCCTGACGCCCGGCTGTTCCGCCGGCAGGTTCCACCGCTGGATCACGGGCTGCTCCCGCTCGTAGCCGAGCACGCTCAGGCTGGCCGGCTCGAGGGCGAAGAGGCGGCCTTCCGTCGGCGGGAGCCCGAGCCAGCGTGCCGTCAGCACGCGCAGCACGTGCCCGTGGGCACAAAGGGCGGCGTCCCCGTCGAGCCGGCGGACCTCCTCGATCACCCGGTCGACCCGCTGGCCGACGGCGGCGGCCGTCTCCCCGCCGGGAGCACCGTCGAGCCAGAGCGACCACCGCGGGCGCGTCTTGCGGATCTCGGCCGTCGTGACGCCCTCGTAGTCGCCGTAGTCCCACTCGAGCAGCTCGTCGGTCGTCTCGACGTGCTCACCGAGCCCGGCCAGGCGGCACGTCTCCAGGGCCCGCGACAGCGGGCTGGACAGCACCGTGGCGAACTTCTGCCCCTCGAGTTCCCGGGCCACGTGGCGCGCCTGCTCGCGGCCGTGCTCGGTCAGGGGGACGTCGGTGCGGCCGGTGTGCTGGCCGCTGATCGTCCACTCCGTCTCGCCGTGACGGATGAGAAAGGCCCGCGACGCCATGAGGCCACCCTACGGTGTGGCGCCCCACACGACCATGAGCCGCCACCCGAGGTCGGGGAAGCCGGCGGCGTCGGCGACCCGGGCCGAGGGAGCGTTGGCCGGGTCGTGGACATAGAGCGGAACGGCGCCCTCGGCGAGGATGGCCCGCGCCGCCTGGGCGACGATCCTCCGGGCGAGGCCGCGGCCCCGGGCGTTCTCGGCCGTGCCGACGGCGATCTCGCCGCCCCACTCGGTGTGGCGCTTGATGCCCGCGCCGGCAAGGTACCGGCCGTCGCCGTCGCCGTCGCCGAAGGCGGCGAGCACGCGGCCCGGGAAGGCGTGGAGCCAGTCGGGCAGGGAAGGGTCGGCGGCGTCGAGCCACACGCCCACGTCGGGGAGGTCCGCCGGCTCGGTCGACCAGCGCAGCGTCACCCACGGGCTGGCCCGGCCGGGCTCGTGGACCGCGCCGGCCAGGATGCGGCGGAACGATCCCACGTCGGACGCCTCGGCCAGGGCTTCGGCCGGTCTGGCCGCGCCGGGCGGCACGGACACGAGCGTGCCCGTGGGCGAGGCCACGGCGACGGCGGGCACCGACGCACCGTCCCACGCCGGCTCGAGCCGGCCGGGCCATTCCACGATGTCGACGGGCCGTCGGGGCGGCCAGGCCCCGAGGTAGGCGCGGAGGTGTGATCCGAGGCGGGGGTCGAGCCCGGATGTATCGGTGCGAGGGCGTGTGCCGGTCATAGGAGGAGCCGCTCGGAGGCAGAGCGGTCGGGGGTTGGGTACGGTCGAACCGTGGCAGGGGGAGCGACGGTGTGTTCGATATCGGGGTGGGCGCGCACCACCGTAGGGGTTGAGGGGATGGACCAGTCACGACGTTCGGGCCACGCAGGCCGGCCACGGCGTTCAGGCCACGCAGGCCGGCCCCGCGCGGGCCCGTGATCGCGTTCCTCGACCTCGGGTCGCTGGCCGGCACGACCGCCTACGTCGTCGTCGCCGCGCTCGCCGCGCTGGAGTCGTCGGCGTTCGTCGGCCTGTTCGTGCCCGGCGAGGTGGCCATGCTCGCCGGGGGCTATGTCGCGTACTCGGGCCGGGCGGAACTGTGGCCGATGATCGTGTTCGCGACGCTCGGGGCCATCATCGGGGACTCGATCGGCTACGAGATCGGCCGCCATCTCGGACCGTCGCTCCGGCGCAGCCGCCTCGGGCGCAAGGTGGGCGAGGAGCGGTGGGCCCGGGCGGAGCGGTACCTCGCGGAGAAGGGCGGCCGGGCCGTCTTCTTCGGCCGGTTCATCGGCGTGCTGCGCGCCCTCGTCCCGGCGCTGGCGGGCGTCAGCCGTATGCCCTACCGGCGTTTCTTCGTGTGGAACGCCCTGGGTGCGCTGATCTGGGCGCCCGGCTTCGTCCTCCTGGGCTACATCGCCGGGGGCTCCTACAAGCGCATCGAGCACTACGCCGGCCAGGCCGGGCTCGTGCTGCTGGTCCTGGTCGTCATGGTGGGAACGGTCGCCGCCCTGGGCCGGTGGGTCTCGCGTCACCCCGAGGAGGTCAGATCCTTCGGCCGCCGGCAGATGGCCCGGCCGATCCCGGCGCGCATCCACCGCCGCTTCCACGCCCAGCTCGACTTCCTCGGCCGGCGGCTGAGGCCCGGCCAGGTCCTGGGCCTCGCCCTCACGATCGAGCTGATCGCCCTGGGTCTGGCGGCGTGGCTGTTCGGGGTCGTGGTGGACGACGTCCTGTCCGGGAACGGCATCGCCCAGTTCGACCGCCCGATCTCGACGGCGCTGGGCGAGCACCAGGTGGCCTGGTTGACCGACGTCATGCGGGGTATCTCCGGGCTCGGCTCGGTTCCGGTGCTCATCGGTTTGTGTGCGGTCGCCGGGCTGGTGGCTCGCCGCGTGACCTCCAGTTGGACGCCCATGCTCATCCTGGGCGCCGCGCTGGCGGGTGGCATCTTCCTGTCGGAGGCCGTGCGGCCCTTGGTCGACCGGGTGCGGCCGCCACTGTTGAGTGGTGACTCCGTCCTCGACTCCACCTTCCCGTCGACCCGCGCCGCCCAGAGCGTCGCCG
>JBOGIC010000836.1:0-2523 GCA_050744985.1 Acidimicrobiales bacterium | reverse complement strand
GCCTGCTGGTGACCGGCGTGCTGCCCGACGCCGTGCAGGCGATCAGCGGTCCCCGGCTCACGGCGTCCTCCCCCGACCGGGCCAAGGAGACGGCGGCGGCCGTGGCGCTCGTGCGGGACCATCCCCTGACCGGGACCGGCCCGGGCAATGCCAACCTCATCTGGAGGGCGCCCGGCGGCGAGCAGTTCTTCGCCCGGTGGGCCCACAACGAGTACCTGCAGGTGACGGCGGAGCTCGGTCTGCCCGGCCTGCTCCTCTTCGGCCTGCTCATCGCCGCCATCGCCCGCACCGTGGTCACCGGCCGGCAGGCCGGTGTCGCAGCGGCCCTGGTGGCCATCGCCGTGCACAGCGGCTTCGACTTCCTGCTCCATGTATCCGCCATCCCGCTGCTGGCCGCCGCGCTGACCGGCCTGACCATCGAACCACCGGAAAAGGAGAAGGCATGAACATCAACCGTCGCACCCGCCGCCTCGCGGTCGCCCTCGCCGCCGGAATCGGCATCGGGTTCGCCGCGCCCAACCTCCCCGTGCTCGGACAGACGTCGCCGACTCAGGCGTGCCAGCAAGCCATCCTGAGCACGCAGTCGCAGATCGTCGGGCTGCAGTCGTCGCTCGGCCCCTCGGCTCCCATCGGCGTGAGCTCGCAGCTGATCGCCCTCAACTCCTACCTCGTGTCCCTCAACTCGCAGCTCTGCCAGACGCTGCCCTCGGCCCCGAGCCCGGCGCCGTAGCTCAGGTCGGGAAGCGCAGCCACAGCTCCTCGACGCCGCGCAGCACGAAGTGCTCGCGGTAGGCGGGCGCGGTCGTCACAAGCTCGAGACCGGGTAGGCGCCGGAGCATCGTGTTGATGGCGAGCTGCGCTTCCATCCGCGCCAGCGACGCGCCGAGGCAGAAGTGCGGCCCGCCGGCGAAAGCGAGGTGGCGGTTGTCGGCGCGGCCGACGTCGAGGCGGTCGGGATCGGGGAACTGCGCGGGGTCGCGGTTGGCGGCCCCGACGACGACGATCACCTGCTCGCCGGCGGGGAGCGACTGGCCGCCGACCTCGACGGGCTCGGTCGTGATCCGGGCCGTGAACTGCACGGGCGAGTCGTAGCGGAGGAACTCCTCGACGGCGGTGCGGATGAGTCCGGGGTCGTCCCGCAGCCGCGCCAGCTCGTCGGGGTTGCGGAGCAGGGCGAGCATGGCGTTGCCGATGAGGTTGCTGGTCGTCTCGTGCCCGGCGACGAACAGCAGCGTGGCCGTCGTCACCAGCTCCTGGTGGCTCAGCCGGTCGCCTTCCTCCTCGGCAGCGATCATGGCGCTCAGAAGGTCGTCGCCCTCGGCGGCGTTGGGCCGGCGCTCCTCGACGAGGTCGGTGAAGTACTGCACGAGCTGCATGGCGGCGACGATGCCCATCTGCTCGCTGGCGGGGTCGAGGGCGCCGCCGTCGAGCAGGCGGGACGCCTGGGACGTGAGCCGGCGGAACAGCTCGCGGTCGAAGGCGGGGACTCCCAGCAGCTCGCAGATCACCGCCACGGGCAAGGGGTGGGCCAGGTCGGCGACCAGTTCCATCTCGCCCTTCTCGACGACGGGGTCGAGCAACTCGTCCACCAACTGCTGGACGTGCGCCCGCATCCCCTCGACGACCTTGAGCGTGAACGCCTTGCTCACCAGCGAGCGCAGGCGGGTGTGATCGGGCGGGTCGAGGAACATCATCAGCGACGTCCCCACCTGACGGACCGGATGGCGCTCGGCGCCGTCGACCGCACCGGGCCGCAGCCACGCCGGGTTGGTGCTGAAGCGGGGATCGCGCAAGAGTGCGGCGCCGTCGGCGTACCGGGTGAGGATCCAGCTGCCGTCGACGGCGTGCCGGACCGGCTCGTTCTCCCGGAGCCAGCGGTAGTACGTGTACGGGTCGGCCCGGTTTTCGGGGGCGAGTGGGTCGAGAGGGGGCGTTGACGCGCTGGGCATGACCACGGCTCCACGACTACCACTGATGGCGAGGTTCGGGGGCGGCGGGTTGGTGGCCGGGCTGCTGCTCACGGCCACGCTCCCGCCGTTCGGCTGGTGGTTCCTCGGCCCCGTGGGCGTGTCCGTCCTGTTCCTCGTGCTGGAGGACGCGCCGGGCGGCTGGTGGTGGCGGCTGCTGGCCGGCATTGCGACGGGCCTGGGCCTGTACGGGCCGGCGCTGTGGTGGGCGACGGAGTTCCATGCGGTGGGATGGGTCGCGCTCGTGCTGGTCGAGTCTGCGCTGCTCACCCTTGCTCTCATCGCCATCCCGCCCGACCGCGTCGCCCTGGGACTTCCGGCTGCGCTGGTCATGGCCGAGGCGGTGCGGGGCGCGTGGCCGTTCGGCGGGCTGCCGCTGGCCGGGCTCGACCTCGGCCAAGTGGACGGGCCGCTCCTGCCCGTCGCCCGCTTGGGTGGCCACCTGCTCGTGGTGGCGGCGGTCGGTGTCGCCGGCGTCGGCTTGGCAGAACTGCTCCGGCGGCGGTGGGCCGCGGTGGCGACGGCGGCCGTGGCCACGGTGGCGGTGGTCGTGGGC
>JBOGIC010000835.1:0-1760 GCA_050744985.1 Acidimicrobiales bacterium | reverse complement strand
GTCCGCCAAACCGGAGGGACCTGAACCGACCCATGAGTCACGACATTGCCGACGCCGCCCTCGCCGACCTCGGTCGCCAGCGCATCGAGTGGGCCGACACCCACATGCCCGTGCTGGCGGCCATCCGGGAGCGCTTCGCCAAGGAACGGCCGCTGGAGGGCGTCACCGCCGCCGCGTGCCTGCACATCACCACGGAGACTGCCAACCTGCTGCGCACGCTGCCGGCGGGCGGCGCCACCGTCGTCGCCTGCGCGTCGAACCCGCTGTCGACCCAGGACGACGTGGCCGCGTCACTCGCCCTGCACGAGGGCATGGAGGTCTTCGCCATCAAGGGTGAGGACACGCCCACGTACTTCCGCCACATCGACGCCGTGCTCGACCGGCACCCGCACCTGACGATGGACGACGGCTGCGACCTCGTGTCGCGCCTGCACCAGGAACGACCCGACCAGGTCGGCGAGGTGTTCGCCGGCACCGAGGAGACCACGACCGGGGTCATCCGGCTGCGGGCGATGGAGAAGGACGGAGCCCTGCGCTTCCCGATCGTCGCCGTCAACGACGCCGACACCAAGCACATGTTCGACAACCGCTACGGCACGGGCCAGTCGACGCTGGACGGCATCGTCCGGGCGACCAACATCCTGCTGGCCGGCAAGGTCATCGTCGTCGCCGGGTACGGCTACTGCGGCAAGGGCGTGAGCAGCCGGGCCCGCGGCATGGGGGCCCAGGTCGTCGTCACCGAGGTCGACCCGGTGCGGGCGCTCGAGGCGGCCATGGACGGGTTCCGCGTCGAGCCGATGATGGACGCCGCCCGCGAGGGCGACATCTTCATCACCGTCACGGGCGACCGCGACGTGCTGCGCAGCGAGCACTTCGCGGCGATGAAGGACGGCGCCATCCTGGCCAACTCGGGCCACTTCGACATCGAGATCGACCTGTCGGCGCTGGCCGAGCTGTCCGGCGGCCAGCGGCGTGACGTGCGCCCGTTCGTCGAGGAGTTCATCGTCGGCGGGCCGGCCGGCGACCACCGGGTGCTGGTGGTGGCCGAGGGCCGTCTGGTCAACCTGGGCGCCGCCGAGGGGCACCCGGCCGCCGTCATGGACATGAGCTTCGCCAACCAGGCCCTGTGCGCCGAGTGGGTCGTCGGGCAGAAGGGCCGGCTCGAGCCGAAGGTCTACAACGTCCCGGGCGACATCGACCGCGAGATCGCGCGGGTCAAGCTCGAGACCATGGGCGTCCAGATCGACACCCTCACCCCCCAGCAGCAGGAGTACCTCACCAGCTGGACGGTGGGCACCTAACCCCCCCCAACCCTCGTTTACACCGCGCCATTGGGGCCCTGTGAGGTACCACTTTCGCGGAGTAAACGGAGGGGAGGGGGCCGTTGTCTCACCCCATCCGTAGAGTCCGGGGCGTGTTGCTGCCGACGAGTTGCCCGGTGTGCGGCGCGCCGGGACCGGCGCCGTGCGATGTGTGCCACCGCGAGCTGGCGCCGGCGCCGAGCCTGCCCCGGCCGGTGGGCGTCGACCGGTGCGCGGCGTTGCTCGAGTACCAAGGCGCGGGGCGGGAGTTGGTGGCGCGGCTGAAGTACCGCAACGCCCGTTCGTCGGTGGGATTCCTGGCCGACGGCATGGCCGCGCTGGTCGACCCGGCGGCGATCGACGCCGTCACGTGGGTGCCGACGACGGCCGACCGGCGTCGCCAGCGGGGTTTCGACCACGCCCAGGTGCTGGCGCGAGCGGTGGCGCGCCGCCTCGGCC
>JBOGIC010000834.1:0-5105 GCA_050744985.1 Acidimicrobiales bacterium | reverse complement strand
GCTGATGACCCCGACGACGAGATGGCCATCCTGCTACCGCGGTTCAGCACCCGCTCCGGTCCTCTCCCGCATTTCCTGCTGCTTCCCTCACCGCAGGGTGAAGTTGCCGCCATCGCCGACCACTGTCGCCAACTCCTCGACCGCGGTGTGCCCGCCGGTGAGATCGCCGTCCTGTACGGAACTCGCAACGCGGGCGGCTTCGACTGGCCCGGCCAGGTCCAATCGGTGTTCGCCGCCCGCGCCATTCCGGTCTTCTGGGCGACGGACCCTGATCGGCGCGAGAACCGTGACCACATCGGCGAGGACGCCTCGAAGGTCGTCCTGTCGACCATCCACAGCGCCAAGGGCCTGGAGTTCCGCCACGTCGTGCTCTGCGGCTACCTCAGCGACGATCGACCCGACAACGCCATCCACAACCGCAAGCTCATATACGTGGGCATGACCCGCGCCACGCACGAGCTCACGCTCACCGCCAGCGGGCGTCATCCCTACATCGCCGACCTCGACACGGAGCACGCGCCCATGAGTCATCCACGAGCCGCCGGAGCGCGATGGCAATCTGCTCGTCCGACACCTGACCAGCGGCAACCCCAATAGCGCGTTCGTAGACATCGTCGTTGACACGGACCACGCGTCGGCCGCCGTGGCGTCACATGGAACGCAGCAAGAACGGAAATCACCGACCGCACCATGCTTCTGGGCCATCATGCACTCGTGGGCGAGCCACCCCTCGCTGGCGTCTCGGACGATCCCGCCACCGTGTCGCTCCATCGACGAATCCAGGAGCTCACTGCGGAGATCGCCGCCGTGCGGCGGGAATCCGATGAATTGCGCACCGAGAACGGGCGGCTGGCGAAACTGCTCGGCCTCGACCCTCCGGCATCATCCGAGGCCCACAGGCAGGCGTGGACTCCCGAGATCCTCCCCGAGGAACACGCCCTCCCGGCGGTCACGACTGCATCGACGCCCGAGGAGAAGATCCGCCTCTTCCGGATGCTCTTCGCCGGACGCGACGACGTCTTTGCCACGCGCTGGGAGAATGCCTCGACCGGCAAGTCCGGATGGTCACCGGCTGTTCGAGGCGGCTGGGGCGGTCGACGGCGCGCCAACGCCGACTACCTGCCACTCACCGATGAGGTGCTCGGCGCCCATCTGACCGGCCGGAGGACGGTCGGGATCTACCCGCTCCTACCGGGCGACGTGTGTCAGCTGCTTGCATGCGACTTCGACGGCCAGGGATGGACCCTCGACGCTCTCGCCTACATCGAGGCGTGCCGCGCGGCCGGCGTGCCGGCGGCGCTGGAGCGATCCCGTTCCGGAAATGGAGCCCACGTCTGGCTCTTCTTCACGGCGCCCGTCCCGGCGGCGACCGCCCGTACCATCGGCGCTGCCCTCATCCGGGAAACCATGGCGGCTCGCGTCGAGCTCGACCTGGACAGCTACGACCGCTTGTTCCCTGCCCAGGACTTCCTGCCCAAGGCGGGCTTCGGGAACCTCATCGCGCTCCCTCTCCACGGAGGGCGCCGCCGGGAAGGCGCTACGGAGTTCCTCGACCCTGCGACGCTCAAGCCCTGGGAAGACCAGTGGGCGTTCCTCTCGTCGGTCGCCCGCCTGACCCCAGGGGCGGCGAGATCGATCGCCGAGGGCCTCCGACCAGTGGAGGTAGGACCTGCGGCCGCTCGGTTGCGTCGATCTCGACGCGCCGAATCCCCTCCGCCGGAGTCCATTCGCGCCACGCTCGGTGCGGCAGTGTCCATCGCTCGGATCGGGCTGCCGCCGTCGTTGGTCGCGTCGCTCAAGCACCAGGCGTCGCTGCAAAACCCGGAGTACTACGAGAAGGAGCGGCTCCGATTCTCGACGTTCCGGACTCCGCGGTTCGTACGCTGCTACTGGGAGGACCTGGAGCACCTCCATCTGCCGCGCGGGCTGCTGCCGCAGGTCGAGTCGGTCGTGCAACAGGCGGGCAGCCGCCTCGCCATCACCGACGCCAGACCAAATCCCCAACCTTGCGGCCTCGCTTTTCGGGGAGCCCTGAGCGAGCAACAAGCGAGGGCTGTAGACGACCTAGCCGCCCACGTGTGTAGTCCGGACGAAAGCGGACACTGATTCCGGACGAAAGCGGACAACCGTTCCGGACGAAAGCGGACAGCCAATACGGCTGATTCCGGACAGCTGATCCCGAACGCGACGGGTGGCGGCGCCTTGGTCCACCAAGGCGGGCACGCGGCCCTCTTGGATGACGACTTCCACGTTGCCATTCGAGGGAGGACCTGCGTGCCCAGGAGGAAGCTACCCATGCGCAAGATCACCGAGGTCCTGCGGCTGCGCGCCGCCGGGATGAACAGCCGCGACATCGCCGCCAGCGTCGGCGCCGGCAAGACGACCGTGTACGAGTACCTGGCCCGGGCCGAGGCGGCGGGCGTCGGCTGGCCCCTGCCGGAGGGGATGGACGAGGCGGCCCTCGACGCCCGCCTGTTCCCACCGCCCACCGGCGAGCTGGCGGCCCGGCGGCCCGTGCCGCAGTGGCGGGAGGTCCACCGGGAGCTGAAGCGCAAGCACGTCACGCTGCGCCTGCTGTGGCTGGAGTGGAGGGCGGACAACCCCGAGGGGTGGGGCTACACCCAGTTCTGCGCCCACTACCAGGGGTGGCTGGGCGTCCAGGACGTGGTGATGCGCCTCAGTTGGGCCGCCGGCGAGCGGATGTTCGTCGACTTCTCCGGCGACAAGGCCGCCTTCGTCGACCCCGACAGCGGCGAGGTGGTCCCGGCCGAGGTGTTCGTGGCCGTGCTGGGGGCCAGCGGGCTGCTCTACGCCGAGGCGACCCGGGGCCAGGACCTGGGGTCGTGGGTGAACGCCCACGTCCACGCCTGGGAGGCCTACGGCGGCGTGGCCGAGGTCACCGTGCCCGACAACCTGCGGGCGGGGGTGACCAAGGCGTGCTGGTACGACCCCGAGCTGAACCCGAGCTATGCGGAGCTGGCCCGCCACTTCGGCACGGTCGTGCTGCCGACGCGCACCGCCCATCCGCGTGACAAGGCTGCCGTCGAGGCGGGCGTGTTGTCGGTCGAGCGCTGGGTGCTGGCCCCGCTGCGCCACCGTCGCTTCTTCAGCCTGGCCGAGCTGAACACGGCCATCGCCACCCAGGTGGCCTGGGTCAACGGGCGGGCCTTCCGGGGCCAGGCCACCTCCCGCCGGGAGCTGTTCGACGAGCTGGAGGCCAAAGCCCTCAAGCCGCTGCCGGCGCAGCGCTACGAGCTGGCGTGCTGGAGGAAGGTGACGGTCAACATCGACTACCACGTCGAGTTCGACCACCGCTTCTACTCCGTCCCCTACCAGCTGGTGCGCCAGCGCCTGGAGCTGCGGGCCACGGCCACCACGGTCGAGGTGCTCAAAGGCGGCCGTCGGGTGGCCAGCCACGCCCGCGAGCACGGCCGGCGGCGATTCGTGACCGACCCCGCCCACATGCCCGCCTCCCACCGGGCCCACCTGGAGTGGACGCCGTCGCGCCTCATCGACTGGGCCCGGACGGTCAGCCCGGCCACGGCCTCGCTGGTGGAGAGGATCCTCGCCTCCCGGGCCCACCCCGAGCACGCCTACCGGACCTGCCTCGGCCTCATGAGCCTGGCGAAGCGCTACGGCAACGACCGCACCGGGGCGGCGTGCGAGCGGGCGCTGGCGGCGGGGGCCGTCAGTTACACCTCGGTGAAGTCGATCCTGGCCGAGGGCCTCGACCGCCTCCCGCTCCCGAGCCCCTCGCCGGCGCCGCCGCCTCCCGACCACGACAACCTGCGCGGTCCCGACTACTGGGCCGAGGAGGCGTGATGCTGGTGAACCAGACCATCGACAAGCTCCAGGCGCTCGGGCTGGGGGCCATGGCCGCGGCCCTGGCCGACCAGGTCGCCACGCCGGGGCCCTGGGGCGAGCTCAGCTTCGAGGACCGCCTCGGGTTGCTCGTCGACCGCGAGGCCGACGCCCGCGACAGCCGCCGGCTGGCCACCCGGCTCAAGGCGGCCAAGCTCCGCTATCCCGCCGCGGTGGAGGACGTCGACTTCCGCGCCCCCCGGGGGCTCAGCCGCTCCGCCGTGCTCGGCCTCGCCGACGCCGGCTGGGTCGCCCGCCACCAGAACCTGGTCGTCACCGGCCCGACGGGGGTGGGCAAGTCCTTCCTGGCCTGCGCCCTGGCCAACGCCGCCCTGCGCCAGGGCCACACCGCCACCTACGTCCGAACCCCCCGGCTCCTCGACGAGCTCGCCCTCGGCCGGGCCGACGGGCGCTACGCCCGCCTGCTCGGCTCCCTCGGGCGGGTGTCGCTGCTGGTCCTCGACGACTTCCTGCTGACCCCCGCGCCGGTCGAGGCGTGCCGGGACCTGCTCGAGGTGATCGAGGACCGGGCCCAGCGCCGCTCCACCGTCGTGGCCAGCCAGCTGCCGGTCGAGAGCTGGCACGCGGCCATGGCCGACCCGACCCTCGCCGAGGCCGTGCTGGACCGCGTCCTGCAGGCGTCGCACCGCATCGCCATGAAGGGGCCCTCCCAGCGCAAGCGCCAGCCCGAGCCACCCGGCAGCGCCGACGCGTGACGCTTCGCCTTACTGTTCCTGCCGGAGGAGGTGACGCCACGACCACGACCAACTGAACGACCGACCGAACGTCATCGGCGCCACCCTCGTCGTGTCCGGAATCAACCGGAACGGGTGTCCGCTTTCAGCCGGAACGGGTGTCCGGAATCGCCGGAATGCACAGTGGTCTCGCTGGCAAGCGCGTCAGACCACGCTTTCGTGATGCGCTCGATCCGCTTGAAGGGCACACTGGGTCGTTTCTGTGGGAGGTGGCGATGGAGACGGACGTCGGTGAGCGGTTTGCTCGAGCGATCTCTCGGAGGGACGCACCGGTGCTCTTGGACCTCCTCGCGCCGGACGTCGACTTGCCGGTTGAACCTCGCCGTTCTTTTCTAGGCAGAGCTGGCCGAACTGTTCAGGCGGGCATATGAGATCGAGGCAGGCAGCCGTGGCGAGGCTGTAGCGAGCCTCGGGCGTCCCCCGGCAGGGCCTGACCCGTCGCTCAGAGCCGGCGCCGGAGCGGGTGGTCGTCCGGTACCTCGACCAGGC
>JBOGIC010000833.1:0-3729 GCA_050744985.1 Acidimicrobiales bacterium | reverse complement strand
GCAGCTCGAGCGGGCCGCACCGCCCAACCTGTCGCTGCGTCCACCGGTGTTCGGCTCGGACAAGGACGAGGCCCTGCGACGGTCGACGCTGTTCATCCTGCCGTCACGCTGGGAGGGCCTCTCGATGTCGCTGGCCGAGGCCCTGGCCGCCGGGGTGCCGTGCGCCGTGTCCACCGAGGTGGCGGCGACGCTCCCGGTGGCGGCCGAGGGGCTCGGGCTGGTGCTCGACCGCGACCCCGACGCCGCCGCAGAGGCGCTGCGGTCGGCGATCGACGATCCCGCCCACCTCCGCCGCTGGTCGCACGCCGGCGCCGCTTTCGCCGCCGATCACTTCGATCCCGAGGTCGTGGCCCAGCGCACGCTCGGCACGTACGCGACCGCAGCGGCCGGGAGTCGCTGATGCCCTCCGCGCTGAGCACGTCGATCGTGATCTGCACGTACACGGACGAGCGGTGGGACTGCCTCCGCCAGGCCGTGTCGTCGGCCCGCGCCCAGCGTCACCGTCCGGACGAGGTCATCGTCGTCGCCGACCACAACGCCGCCCTCCTCGACCGGATGCGCGCCGAGCTGGCGGGCGTGCGGACGATCCCCAACGAAGGCCCGGCCGGGCTCTCCGGCGCCCGCAACAGCGGCGTGGCTGCCGCCGGGGGCGACATCGTCGTGTTCCTCGACGACGACGCGGTGGCGCGGCGCCGCTGGCTCGAGACCCTGCTCGACGCGTACGACAACCCCACCGTCGTCGGTGTCGGCGGGCACGCCGAGCCCCTCTGGCCCGCCGGCCGCCCCGGATGGTGGCCCCCCGAGTTCGACTGGGTCGTCGGCTGCAGCTACCGGGGCCTTCCCGCGACACGGGCGCCCGTGCGCAACCTCATGGGCTGCAACATGTCGTTCCGGCGGGAGGTGCTGGATCGGGTGGGCGACTTCGTCGACGGGATCGGCCGGGTCGGCGACCGCCCGCTCGGGTGCGAGGAGACCGAGTTGTGCATCCGGATCGCACGGCAGATGCCGGGCGCCCGGTTCATCTACGAGCCCGGGGCCAGGGTGTTCCACCGCGTCGCCGAGTCGCGCGTGACCTGGTCGTACTTCCGCCGCCGTTGCCTCGCCGAAGGACGGTCGAAGGCGATGGTCAGCCGGCGCACCGGTTCCGCCGACGCGCTCCGCACCGAACGCGACCACGTCCGCCGCGCCCTCGTGCACGGCGTCCGCCGGGACGTCGCGGCCCTCGTGCGCCACCGGGACCTCGACGGCGCCCGCCGCGCCCTGTGCAGCGCCGGCGGCCTGGCCGCGGCGGGGGCCGGCTTCGTCGCCGGGCACGTGGGGAGGAACCGGTGACGGTGCCGGCGATCACTCGGGGTCGGGAGCGGGGGGGCGAGCGTGCCGGAACGGCGGCGCCGCTCCTGCGCAACGGGTACGCGCTCATGGCCAACACCGGCGTCACCGCCATGCTCGGGCTGGCGTACTGGCTCCTGGCGGCGCGGCTGTACCCGGCGTCCGCCGTAGGTGCGGGCGGCGCCGCGGTCTCGGCCCTGCTGTTCGTCGCCGGGATCGCCCAGCTGAACTTCATGGGCGCCATCACCCGTTTCCTCCCCGTGGCCGGTGACGGCACGGCGCGGTTTCTGGGCGCGACCTACGCCATCAGCACCGCCGGCGCGGTCATCGCCGGTGGGATCGCGGTCCTGACTGCATCGTGGTGGGCGGCTGCCGACAGCCCCCTGCGGTCGGGTGCGGGCATGGCCGTGCTGTTCGTGGTCGGCGTCGCCGCGTGGTGCGTGTTCGTCCTCCAGGACAGCGCCCTCACCGCCGTGCGCCGGGCGGTCTGGGTGCCGGTCGAGAACGGGCTGTTCGGGCTGGTCAAGATCGGCCTCCTCGCCGTCTTCGCCACCCTGGCCGTCGGGCGTACGAGCGGCGCGGGGATCCTCGCCTCGTGGGCCCTGCCCGCCGCGGCCTGCATCATCCCGGTCAACGCCGTCCTGTTCCGCCGCTTCATCCCGCACCACCTCGCCACGTTCCGCCCCACCGGGGTGGCCCTCACCGCCCGCCGGGTGGCCCGCTTCGTCGCCGGCGACTACGTGGGCTCGCTGTTCTCCCAGGCCCTGATCTCGTTGATGCCCTTGCTGGTCGTCGGCCTCGCCGGGTCGTCGGCCGGCGGGCACTTCTTCGTGGCGTGGACCGTCGCCGTCACCCTCGACCTGCTGAGCAGCAACCTGGCCACGTCGATGACCGTCGAAGGGGCGCTGGACGAGGGCAGGATCGCCCAGTACGGGCGTGAGGTGCTGCGCCGCATCGTCACCGTCGTGGTGCCGATCGCGCTGGCGACCGCGGCCCTGGCCGCCGTGCTGCTCACGTTCTTCGGGCCGGGGTACCGCTCCGACGCCACCGCGCTTCTGCGCCTCCTGGCCCTCGCAACCATCCCGAAGGCCCTGGCGACGCTCTCCATCGGCCTGTGCCGCGTCGAGCGGCGGGTGGCCCGCATCGCCGCCGTCCAGGCGGCGCAGGCCACGCTCGTACTCGGCGTGGCGGCGGTGCTCGTGCCCCGCCTGGGCATCACCGGCGCCGGCCTGGCGGCCCTCGCCGGCCACACCGCGGTGGCGGCCGGCGTTGTGGCGTCGGTGCGCCGGCGGCTCACGGCGGTCGAGGTGCCGGCGTGAGCGTCGTCACTCCCATCGCTCCGGGGCCGGTCGCCCCCCGCCGGCGGGTGCGGTTGCGGGCACGCCCCGACGCGCTCGTCCTCCACGCCGGCCTGTTGGTCGCGGCCATCGGCGTGGGGACGGTGTCCCTCGGCCACGTCGACCTGTCGCGCCTGGGCGACGCCGGCCTGATCACGGCGCTGCCCGCCACGTGGTTCGTCGCCGTGGCCCTGCTGACGGTGAGCTTCTTCGGCCTGCTGGCCCGGCCGCGGCATCCGGCGTGGCTGCTGTGGGCGCACGTGCTCGCGGCAATCGTCTTCCTCCACGGTGTGACCGGGTTCGTCGAGGCGACGCCCCGGTTCCCCACCGCGTGGGTGCACGCCGGGTTCGCCGAGCACATCATGAGCCACCACGGCACGCTGCCCGACCTTGACGCCCGGTTCAGCTGGCCCGGGTTCTTCAGCACCGCGGCCCTCGTCGCGTCCGCCGGCGGCGTGTCGCCGATGTGGCTGGTGCGCTGGGCGCCGCTCGCCGTCAACCTGGCCACGCTGATCCCGCTCGTCGCCATCTTCCGCACCGCCGGCGTGGGTGACCGCGTGCGGTGGGTCGCCCTCTGGCTGTTCGTCGTGGGCAACTGGGTCGGGCAGGACTACTTCGCGCCGCAGGCCCTCGGCTTCCTGCTCTTCCTCGTCTTTGTGGCCGTGCTGCTGGCGCGGTTCCGGCCCGCGGGACAGGATCTCCCGGGCGCGGCGTGGCTCGCCGGGCGGTTGCCGCACCGGCGCGTCGCGAGACGAGCGGCCGCCGTCACGGCGCTCGAGAGCCCGGCCGTGGACGCCGCCCCGGCGGTGCGCGCCGCCCTCGTCGTCGTGCTGCTCGGCATCACCGCGGCGGCCATCGTGTCGCACCAGCTCACGCCCTTCGCCCTCGTGACGGCGACCGCCGCGCTGGTCGTCGGACGGAGGACGACCCTGGGGTGGATGCCGATGCTGATCCTCGTCGCCGCCGTCGCCTGGATCAGCTACGCCGCCGTGACGTACTGGAGCGGGCACCTCGCCGACGTCACCGGCGGGCTCGGCCGCCTGGGCGCGTCGGTGGGGGCCGG
>JBOGIC010000832.1:0-4052 GCA_050744985.1 Acidimicrobiales bacterium | reverse complement strand
ACGCGGGCCCGTTCAACGGTCCGAGCCGGGGCCAAGCCTTGCGCGCGAAGGCGTCCGCGTCCGCACACGACATTCCCGTCACCACGATCGCCGACGCCACGTTGTCGCGGTTGAGCGCGAGCCCGACTTCGTCGCATTGGGTGCTGATGAGCGTGGCGCGCGCGGGCGCTGCTGGCTCGGTCGTGGTCGTCGTCGCGATCGGCTCGAGGGGGCGGACCCCGACTCGGTGGCGCTCGTGCACGCGCCGAGCGCGATCACGGTGGTCGCGAGGAGGGCGAGCACGCGAACCTGAGTGGTGCCGCCATTGGTCCGGGTGCCGTTCACGGGCTCTCCCTTGTCGTCGCCGGGTGTTCGTCATGACTTTGACGAACGGTCCGGCTCCGGTCTTCGGGGGTAGCCCTGATTCAGGCAGATCGGAGGAAGGCGAGCACCGCCAGCACCCGGCGGTGGTCGTCCGCCTCGGGGAGCAGGCCGAGCTTGGTGAAGATGCTGCGGACGTGCGACTCCACCGTTTTGGGGTTCAGGTACAGGCGCTCACCGATGGCCTGGTTCGACCGACCCTCGGCGATCAGGCTCAGCACCTCGCGCTCCCGGGCCGACAGCTCGGCGACCGGGTCGCGCACCCGCTTGCGGGCGAGGAGGAGTTGCGCCACCTCGGGATCGACGGCCGAGCCGCCGGAGGCCACCCGGCGTAGGGCGTCGGTGAACTCGGAAACGTCGCCGACGCGTTCCTTGAGGAGGTAGCCCACGCCGGGTCGCCCCTCACCCAGGAGCTTGAGGGCGTAGCGGGACTCGAGGTGCTGCGACAGCACGAGCACGCCTACCGCGGGGTAGCGGCTCTTGATCTCCAGCGCGGCCTCGAGACCTTCAGTGGTGTGCGTGGGCGGCATGCGAATGTCCACGACGGCGACGTCGGGACGATGGGCATCGATGCAGTCGAGCAGGCCGGCCGCGTCGCTGAGTTGCGCCACGACCTCGAAGCCCGCGTCCTCGAGGAGCCGCGCCACCCCTTGGCGGAGGAGGGTCGCGTCGTCGGCGAGGATCACCCGCATGGCGTCCGCCTCCGGCTCGTCAAGCTGATTGCAGCAGCTCCGTCACGGCCGGCCCGGACAGGTCGGCCTTGGCGATGAACCCGATGGCCGGCGACGTAGCCAGGCGGGGCCCGTAGTCGGAGCCGCTCCGGCTCGACGTGAGAATGACCGCGGCCGTCGCCCCCGAGTCGGCAAGCCGCCGGCTCACGGCGAACCCGTCGAGGTCCGGAAGCTGGATGTCCATGAGCACCAGCTCGGGGCCGAGGGCGGCGATGGACTCCAGCGCGCTCGCACCGTCCGCCGCCTCGTCGACCACGACGAACCCGGCGTCCTCCAGCATCCGCCGTGCCATGCGCCGGAAGCCTACGTGGTCGTCGACGACGACGACGGTGGTTGCCATGGCGTTGATAGTCGCGCTTCGCAGCGGCCTCGGCTACCGGTCCAGACCGGAATCAGGGCTAGCCCCGATGGCGCCGGATCGACGAGCCGTCAGAGTGCTCCGTACCGGGCCGGCGGCACCAACGCCCTGGCCGAGACAGAAAGCGAGCACACCATGAGCATGACCAGTACCCGCATCATTCGCCTCGCCGCCGCCTCCGCTCTGGCCCTGGGCCTCGGCGCCATCGGCGCCGGCCCCTCCCTGGCGGCGGCTTCCGACCCCGTCGTACTCGCGGTCGAGGACGGCGCTGGAACCGACGACATCGCCGTTCCGACCAAGGTCTGGGACGCCCAAGCGCTGGCCTGGGACGAGGCCGTGCGGGGACGCACGACCGGCATCGACACGTAGGTCCCCCGGGTTGGAGGCCGGGACGGCACCCACCCCGTCCCGGCCTCCGGCGCGCCGCCGTTCGCGTCACAGCGGCGTCCGCGACGGCTCCCTTCCGGCACGGCAGGTCGTTGGGGCCCCTGTGTCAGCGGGTCAGGCGGCGGCTGACACCGGGCAGCATCAGGCGGGCACCCAGGAAGAAGCAGACCGCTCCGACGAACGTGCTGGCGGTGGCGACCGCGTAGTCGAGCTCCTTCCCGGACGGCAGGATCAGCCCGCCCGCGCCCGACACCCCGAACGCGATGGAGCCCCACCAGTTGAGCGTCGCGATGTCACCCTCGAGGTCGTCGGGGCCCCGCACGCGCAGGCGCCATGAACCACTCACGGCCGCCAGGGCGAGGTAGCTCGCGACGAGGAAGGCAATCGAACCGAACGCGTCCGGGAACCAGATCCTCCGGCGCGCCTCGGTCGCGGTCAGGTTGGTGGCCAGGGCGTTGACCGTCATGAGGTTGAACCAGAGCGTGCCGACCAGCTGGATGCCGCACGCGTACTGCTCGACGCGTCGCAGGCTCGCCAGCTCGCCGGGGCTCGGGCCGGGCCCGGGCTCCAGACTCTGGAGGAACTGCAGCGCGGCGGCGGCGGTGAAGAACACAGCACCGGCGGCGTAGGCGGCACTGTCCAGGCGCGGCTCGACACGGTTCACGATCGGGAACGAGCCGAGGGCGAACAGGGCCGACCCGATCATGAACAGAACGCCGATCGAGCGATCCGACGGCCGCAGGCGTTTGCCGGCTAGCGGCATGCCAGCATGTGGGCCATGGCGAAGCTTCGCGTGCACAACCTGGCCATGTCAGCCGACGGCTACGTGGCCGGTCCGGGTCAAGGCACCGACAACCCGCTCGGCGTGCGGGGGGAGGAACTCCATGAGTGGATCTTCGCCACCCGCACCTGGTTGCGGATGACGGGCGAGGGAGGCGGCGAGGCCGGCGTCGACGACGACTTCATGGCCGCCGCGAACGTGAACATCGGCGCCACGATCATGGGCCGCAACATGTTCGGGCCGGTGCGCGGCGAGTGGGGCGGCAGCGACTGGACCGGATGGTGGGGTGACGAACCGCCCTACCACCATCCCGTGTTCGTGCTCACGCACCACCCGCGTCCCTCGATCGAGATGCAGGGCGGGACCACGTTCCACTTCGTCACCGACGGCATCGAGGTCGCACTGGAGCAGGCCTACGACGCCGCCGGCGGGGCCGACGTCCGTCTCGGCGGCGGAGCCGCGACCGTGCAGCAGTACCTCCGCGCCGGTCTCCTCGACGACCTGCACGTCGCCATCGTCCCGATCCTCCTCGGCGACGGTGCCCGCCTGTTCGACAACCTCGACGGCGGCCCGGCCGGCTACACGTGCACCCAGTTCGCCGCATCCCCGTCGGTCGCCCACGTCCGCTTCTCCCGGACGGGATAGCCCGACGGCCGCCCGAGCGTATTTCCATAAATGTCGTGCATTCTCTTGTAGTCGAACGTGTGTTCGACTAACATCGTGACATGTCGGGATACACCGAGACGGTGCAGGAGTTGAGCGCCTCCATTGACGCCCTTGCCGCCGAGGCGTTTGGTGACGGGCCGACGGTCGTGGAGCTGCATCGCCAGCTCGAGCGGTTGCGTGCGGTCGTGACCATGGCGGTGGCGACGTTCGATGCGGGTGGGGAGTGGGAGGCCGATGGGGCCCGCACGGCGGCGGCGTGGGTCGGCACCCGGTGCCGGCTGCCGCTCGGAGTGGCTCGGCGGCGGGTGTCGCTCGGGCGGTCGCTGCGGCACATGGTCCGGGTGGAGGCGGCGTGGCTGGCCGGTGAGATCGGCGAGGCTCAGGTGGAGGTGCTCGCACAGGCGCGCCAGCCGGGTACACAGGAGGCCTTCGAGCGGGACGAGCCGCTGCTGGTCGCGCAGGCCGCCGAATTGCGCTACTCGCACTTCTGCCGGGCGGTGTCCTACTGGCGACAGCTGAACGATCCCGACGGCGTCGAGGACGAAGCTGAAGCCCAGCACGCCGCCCGGCGGCTCCACGTGTCGGAGACCTTCCGGGGCGTCCGGGTGATCGACGGCGTACTCGACCCGATCGGCGGGGCGATCTTCGCGGCCGCGCTGCGCAAGATCGAAGACGAGCTATTCGCCGCCGACTGGGCCGAGGCCCGAAGCCGGGCCGGCGAGGGCGTGCGGGCCACCGACCTGGCGCGCACACCGGCGCAGCGGCGAGC
>JBOGIC010000831.1:0-6442 GCA_050744985.1 Acidimicrobiales bacterium | reverse complement strand
CCTTGGCGAACGTGGACGAGAACTGGCCGAACACGAGGTGCTGGCTGCGGCGCTCGATGAGGCAGAAGGTGGCGATGTCCCAGAAAAAGGCGGCGCCGCCGTTGCCGAGGGCGACCTCGTACCCGGCGGGCAGGTCGAACAGGTCGCGCAGGCCGCCGCGCAGTTGCCCCACCACCGCGCGGGCCCGGTCCTGGCGGTGGCTGGTGCCCAGGTAGGTCGGCGCGGCGGCTTCGAGGGCGTCGACGGCGTCGGTGCGGACCTTGGACGGGCCGCTGCCGAACCGCCCGTCGGACGGGCGCAGGCGGGGCGGGAGCTGAATGTCGGGTAGGGCGGTGATCAGAGTCTCCTACGATCGGGGCATGGTCAGCACCCAGTTTGCCCGCATCTCGCAGCGCGTCACTGCGATCGAAGAGTCCGCCACCCTCGCCGTCGACGCCAAGGCGAAGGCGCTGAAGGCCGCCGGGGAGAACGTCATCGGCTTCGGTGCCGGTGAACCCGACTTCCCCACGCCCGTGCACATCGTCGAGGCGGCCGCCCAGGCCTGCCGCGACCCGAAGAACCACCGGTACACGCCCGCCGGCGGCCTGCCCGAGCTCCGGGCGGCGGTCGCCGAGAAGACCGCCCGCGACTCGGGCTTCGACGTGCAGCCCGCCAACGTGGTCATCACCAACGGGGCCAAGCACGCCATCTACAATTCGTTCGCGGCCATGCTCGACCCCGGCGACGAGGTCCTGGTGCCGGCGCCCTACTGGGTCACCTATCCCGAGGCCATCCGGTTGGGCGGCGGGGTGCCCGTGGCGGTGGCGACCGACGAGTCGACCGGCTTCCGGGCGCCCGTCGAGGCGCTGGAAGCGGCCCGCACGCCGCGGACCAAGGTGTTGCTGTTCGTCTCGCCGTCCAACCCCACCGGCGCCGTGTACCCGCCGGAGGAAGTCGAGGCGATCGGGCGTTGGGCGGACGAGCACGGCCTGTGGGTGCTCACCGACGAGATCTACGAGCACCTCGTCTACGGCGGGGCCAAGTTCTCCTCGGTGCTCGGCCTCGTCCCCGGCCTCGTCGAGCGCGGCATCGTCGTCAACGGCGTAGCCAAGACCTTCGCCATGACGGGGTGGCGGGTCGGCTGGATGGTCGGGCCCAAGGACGTGATCGCCGCGTCGGCCAACCTCCAGTCCCACGCCACGTCCAACGTGGCGAATGTGTCCCAGCGCGCCGCGCTCGCCGCTCTCGAAGGCGGGATGGAGTGCGTCGACACGATGCGGGAGGCCTTCGACCGGCGCCGGAAGAAGATGGTCGAGATGCTTCGGGCCATGCCCGGCGTCACGTGCGCCGAGCCCGAGGGGGCCTTCTACGCCTTCCCGTCCTTCGCCGGCGTGCTCGGGCGGGAGATCGGCGGCCGGCGCCCGCACAGCACGCTCGAACTGGCCGAGGTGGCGCTCGACGTGGCCAAGGTGGCGATCGTGCCGGGTGAGGCGTTCGGGGCGCCGGGCTACGTACGCCTGTCCTACACCCTCGGCGACGCCCAGATCGAAGAAGGCCTCACGCGGCTCACGCAGTTGCTTGCGAGCTGAGGGCGCGTGGCGCGCGTCCTGATCACCGAGGAACTGGCGGAGAAGGGCCTCGCCCGCCTGCGTGAAGCGGGCCACGAGGTGCACGTCGAGCTGGGCCTGGCCCAGGAGCAGGTGGCCGCGGCGGTCGAGGGGTTCCACGCCCTCATCGTTCGGTCGCAGACGCAGGTCGACGCGGCGGTGCTCGCGGCCGGGCGCGATCTCGTCGTCGTCGGCCGGGCCGGGATCGGCCTCGACAACATCGACGTGGAGGCGGCGACGCGCCAGGGCGTCATGGTCGTGAACGCCCCGCTCTCCAACGTGGTCTCGGCGGCCGAGCACGCCATGGCGCTGCTGCTCTCCCAGGCCCGCAACGTGCCGCAGGCCGACGCCGCCCTGAAGGGGGGCAAATGGGCCCGGTCGAGATGGACCGGGGTCGAGTTGCACGGCAAGACCCTCGGCGTGGTCGGTCTCGGCCGGGTCGGGGCGCTGGTCGCCCAGCGCGCGTCGTCGTTCGGGATGCGGATCATCGCCTTCGACCCCTATGTCGCCCACGACCGGGCCCGGCAGATGGGCATCGACCTCGTCGACCTGCCGACGCTGGTCCGCACCGCCGACTTCCTCACCATCCACCTGCCCCGCACGGCGGAAACGAAGGGCCTGATCAACGAGGAGGTGCTGCGCCAGGCCAAGCCCGGCCTGCGGATCATCAACACGGCGCGTGGCGGCATCGTCGACGAGGAGGCGTTGTACCGCGTCATCGTCGACGGTGTGGTCGCCGGCGCGGCCCTCGACGTGTTTGCCACGGAGCCCACGACGGCGTCGCCCCTGTTCGGGTTGGAGAGCGTGGTCGTGACGCCCCACCTCGGCGCCAGCACGCGTGAAGCGCAGGACAAGGCGGGCGAGACCATCGCCGAGCAGGTGGCGCTCGCCCTGGGCGGTGAGTTCGTGCCCTATGCCGTCAACGTCGACGCGACCGAGGCGTCGGAGACGGTGCGCCCGTTCCTGCCGCTGGCCGAGCGGCTGGGGCGGATCTTCGCCGCGCTGTGCGACCCGCCCCTCGGCACGATCCAGGTGGAGTACCAGGGCAAGCTCGCCGACTACGACACCCGGATCCTCAGTCTCGCCGTCCTGAAAGGCGTCCTCGGCGAAGGCGCCACCTACGTCAACGCGCCGCAGCTGGCGGCCGAGGCGGGCGTGGACGTTGCGGACTCACGCCTGGCCGAGGCGAACGACTACGTGAACCTGATCACGATGCGCAACGACCGCCACGCCCTCGCCGGCACGCTCTTCGGCCTCCGTGACGAGGCCCGGCTCGTGATGCTCGATGATCACGCCGTGGACATCCCGCCGGCGCGGCACATGGTGGTGGTGCGCAACGACGACCGTCCGGGGATGATCGGCGTGGTCGGCGCCCGCCTTGGAGAGGCCAAGGTCAACATCTCCGACATGGACGTCGGCCGCTCCCCGTCGGGCGAGGCGGCGCTGATGATCCTGTCCACCGACCAGCCCGTCCCCGACGCCGTGCTGGACGATCTGCGTGCCCAATCCGGGATCGTCCGGGTGCAGAACCTCACCGACGCCGGCGGCTGAGCGGGCGCGGCCGGCCTCCGGTAGTATCAGCGCTCGAGCCCACTGGCGGACCGGTACGGCGAACCGGACTGCGGGCGGAGGTGGTTTGTGAGCGGCGTGATCAACCAGCGGGCCACCCTCGGGCAGGGCAAGGGCCCGGACGTCGAATTGATCGTCAGCGGCACCGCGCTCTACGCCACCTATCACACGTTGGACGGCCTCCCGGCTGTCTACGACGACGACCGGGAGCTGTTCTGCTACGCCCGTCTGGTCGATGGGCGATTCGAGTCCACCGGCGTGCCCGTCAGCGCGCCGCCTCCGCCCGACGTGCACGCCTCCGACCAGGAGGCCGACGACGTCCGGGCCCAGAGGGTCACGGAACGCGAATCGCACCTCGACCAGGCGTCTCGACAACCAGGGAACGGAGAGGGAGAAGGATGAGCGCGATATTCGGTGAGGTCTTGACGTTCGGCGAGAAGGATGGGAACGAGGTGAAGCTGCGCGTCTTCGGTGACGAGCACTACGCGCGGTACGAGACCGTCGACGGATTCACGGCGGTCTACGACAGCGAGTACGGCAAGTATTGCTATGCCCGGATTGCGGCCGGAGCCCTGCGTTCGACGGGCGTGTTCGTGACCGAGCCGCCGCCCGCCCGCCTAGAGCCGCATCTCAAGGAATCGCCGGAAGTGGTGCAGAGCCGTGCCGAGGCGAGAAGGATGCGACGGGCCGCCGTCGCCGGCGGCCGTCCACGCGACGCCGTCGTGCGCGTGTTCGGCCCCAACCAGGGCCTGCTGGCCGGACGCGTGCTGTCCAGCGGTTCCGTCACGGGCCTGACCATCCTGGTCAACTTCCGGGACGTGACGAGCACGGTCACGAAGGACGACGTGGATGCGCTCCTCAATGCGGACGACTACACGCGTAACGGCAACGTCTGCTCGGCCCGCGAGTACTTCCGGCGGGTGTCGAGCGGGAAGCTCGACTACCGGAACGTCGTGGTGGGCCCCTACACGCTCAGCCGCAACCGGGCCTTCTACGTCAACAACCTGCTGGTCGAGGAGGCGCTCGGGTTGGCGGTCGACGACGGCCTCGACCTCACCCGGTTCGACTCGCGCGACGAGGGCATCGTCGACGCCCTCAACGTCATGTACGCCGGCCAGACCCAGTACAACGGTGACCTGTGGCCGCACAACTGGCACATCGACCTGCAGTTCGGCGGGGTCAGCACCGACCTGTACCTTCTGACGAGTCTCGGTCGTACTCCCAGGGACCTCAGCATCGGGACGTTCTGCCACGAGAACGGCCACCTCCTCTGCCGGTTCCCGGACATGTACGACTACGGCGAGCGTGACGGCGACAACGCTCCCTCCGCGGGCATCGGGAGCTACTGCCTGATGGGTTCCGGCAACCATCTGGACTCCGGCCGCAGCCCCTCGCCGGTGTGCAGCTACCTGCGGGACCTGGCGGGATGGTGTGACAACGAGGTCGACCTCAGCCCCGCGGGCAGCTACGACGTGACCCACGGCGACTACAACACCGTCTTCAAGTACCGCACCACCAAGCCCAACGAGTACTTCCTCGTCGAGAACCGCAGCCAGCTCGGCCTCGACCGGGCGCTGCCGGCCAGCGGCCTGGCCGTGTACCACTGCGATATCTTCGGCTCGAACGAGTTGCAGGACGGCACGCCGAGCCGGCACTACCAGTGCGCACTCCTCCAAGCCGACGGGCGTCGAGACCTGGAGCAGGACCCCGAGAACCAGGGCGACGCCACCGACCTGTTCGACGGCACGGCGGGGGTGGTGCTCTCGTCGACATCGAACCCGCATTCGAGGGCGTGGGACGGCAGCGTCTCGGGCCTCGTCATGACCGACATCTCGCCCCCGGGCGAGACGATCTCGTTCGCGGCGGGCGACGGCGGCCCGGGCTGACGCCTTACCGCTTCGCCTTGCGGAGGCCGTCGGCTTCGGCGCCGGCCTCGTCGGCGTAGCAACGGTCGGGCACGGTGCGGTCGTAGGCGAGCATGCCCGGGAGGTGGAAGATGCCGCTCGACATCTTCGCCTTGATCGGATGCGACGCGGGGCAGGCGCCGTCCTCGGGTTCGACCCAGCCCGCCTGTGTGGCCTGAACGCCGAGATCGGCGTCGCCTTCGAACGTGTCGCCCTCGGGCTTGAGCGCCACTCCGTGCAGCATCTCCGGCTCGACGAGGGGTTTCTCCGGCCGTTTCGGCGGCAGCCAGTCGGTGCCGCTCGGCAGCCCGGGGCCGGCGCGCCGGCTCTGCACGATCTTGACCGCCGCGAAGCCCGCGCCGCCCAACAGGGCGCCGATGAACCCCAGCCGGACGATTCGGCGGAACACGCTGACCGACCCTACTTGACGCCTCGACACGCGACTGGCACCATGCAACGGAGATGTCTCTGATCGCTTCGCACACCCTCCTCCTTACCTAGCGGCGGGCGCCACCGCGCTCGCCACAACCTCTCGTGCCTTCGGGCCGGGAGGTTTTTTTGTTGCCCGGATCCCCGCTGTACACCGGAGGCTTGCCATGACAGATCACGGCGTTCCGGCCACGCAGGCCGGCCGGCTCACGATCTTCGACACGACCTTGAGGGACGGCGAGCAGTCGCCCGGCATCTCCCTCGACGCGGCCGAGAAGCTCGAGATCGCCGAGCAGCTCGCCCGCGTCGGCGTGGATGTCATCGAAGCCGGGTTCCCCGTGGCGAGCGAGGGGGACTTCGAGGCCGTCCGGGGCATCGCCCGGACGGTGCACGGGCCGGTCATCGCCGGTCTCTCGCGTACCCACGTGGGCGACGTCGACCGGTGCTGGGACGCGCTGCGTGACGCCGACCGCGGCCGCATCCACGTGTTCATCTCGACGAGCCCCAACCACATGCAGCACATGTTGAAGATGACGCCGGGCCAGGTCGTCGAGGCGACGCGCACCGGTGTCGCCCGCGCCCGGGAGCACACCGACGACGTCGAGTTCAGCCCGCAGGACGCGACCCGCACCCCCCTCGAGTTCATGCTCGAGGTGCTGCAGGCGGCCGTCGACGCCGGCGCCACCACCCTGAACATCCCCGACACCGTCGGCTACGGCATCCCCTGGGACTTCGGCGCGCTGATCCAGTACATCCGCCGTGAGGTGAAGGGCACGTACATCACGTCGACGCACTGCCACAACGACCTGGGCCTGGCGACCGCCAACTCCCTGGCCGGCGTGCAGGCGGGGGCCCGTCAGGTCGAGGTGTGCGTGAACGGCATCGGCGAGCGCGCCGGCAACGCCGCCCTGGAAGAGGTCGTGATGGCCATCAAGATCCGGCCCGACCAGTTCC
>JBOGIC010000830.1:0-3189 GCA_050744985.1 Acidimicrobiales bacterium | reverse complement strand
ACCATCAGGAGCGCGGCCGGAACGGTGAGCAGCGCCAGCGCGCGGAGGCCCCCGCCGAGCTCCCGCCGGAAACCGGGCCAGTCCACCGCGAGGGCGGACGAGGCGAGGCGGGGGTAGAGGGCGGTGATCAAGGGATGGGCGAGGAGGGCGAACGGGAGCAGGAAGACCTGGAAGGCGATGTGGTAGGCGACCACGCCGCCCTCCACCCGGTTGGCCAGCACGATGGTCGTGACGATCAGCACCTGGGTGCAGGCCACGAGCCCTGCCGCCCACAGGCCCGAGCGCCCAAGGCGGCGCAGCTCGGGCTGCCGGAGACCGTCCAGTCGGGGACGCAGGCGTACCCCGGCGCGCCATACCGCCACCAGGGGGATGGCCGACATGGCGAGCACGCCGGCCGTCGTGCCCATACCGAGCACGAGGCGTTCGGCGGTGGACAGGTCGAGGCCGGGCCGCCCGCCGTTCTGCATGGCCCAGAACGCGCCCATGGTGGCGATCACGACCACGTTGTTGGCGACCGGGGCGAAGGCGGCGGCGGCGAAGCGCCGCTGGCCGTGCAGCAGGCCCGTGGCCACCGCGCCGACGGCGTAGAGGACGAGCTGGGGCAGGAACAGCACGAGCAGGAATGACCCGAGCTCGATCTCCTGCCGGCGGACGGCGGGGTCCTCCACGGCGGCGGTGAGGACGCGCATGATCCACGGCCGCAGCATGAGCCCGGCGGCGATGACCGTGCCCAGGGCGACGAGCGCCACGGCCAGCACCGTCCCGGCCAGCCGTTCGGCGTCCCGGGGCCGGCCGTCGTCGAAGAGCCGGACGAACGGCGGCACGAGCACCGTCGACAGCATCCCGGCGGCCAGCAGCTCGAACAGGACGTTCGAGACGACGTTGGCGCTCTGGTAGGTGTTGCCGGCAAAGGTCGTCCCGAGCGCCAGGCCGACGGCCAGCACGCGCAGGAACCCGGTGATGCGGGAGGCCAGGTTCCCGGCGGTGACGGTGGCCGTCGACGCCAGCAGCCCGCCGCTCACGGTTCCAGCGAGGGAAGCAGGCGTTGCGCCCCGGGGCCCACGCCGTAGTGACCGGCGCGGGCGTCGGTCAGGTCGGCCAGCGCCAGCACGGCGGCGGCCTGGCCCATGGGCGACTCGAGGTCGTCGACGGTGGCGAGCTTGGCCGACAGGCTCCCGTCCGAGCGCAGCGGTCCGACGAAGGCGGCCCGGCCTCCGGGGGCGTCCTGCCCGCTCTCGGCGGCGACCACCCGCGAGGTGGCGAGCCCCTGCTGGGTCGCCTGCGCCACCAGCGCCTGCGTGAACGGCACGCCGACCCGGTCGTCGCCCGCTTCGGCCCCCGCCCCCGACACCATGGCGAAGCGCAACCCCGCCACCGGGAACGAGCTGAGCCCGAGGGTGGTCGTCGTGGACGCCGGCGCCGGGGGCTCGTAGCCGACGAACCCGGCGGCGGCGAGGGACGGGATGAGGTTGGCCTCCCCGTTCGAACCGTCGAGGGCGCCGGCCAGGCGGGTGAGGGCCTGCCGGCGCACGCCGTCGGCGGTGGCCTGGGTGGCGTTGATCGCCGACGCCAGGGCGCGTACGTCCCCGTCGTTGTCGAGACGAAGCTTGTTGGTGAGCAGGAGCGTGCCCGCCGGCACCGCCTGCGCGACGGCGAGCGCCTCGCGCAGCCCTTCGACGGGCTTGCGGTCGACACCCTGCACGGTGACGACCAGAACGGGCACGCCCCGCAGCCGGTTGCGCACGAGGTGGTCACGGGCCTCGTCGGCGAAGCCGTTGAGCAGCTCGACCTGGGACCGGAGGTTGCGGTTCTCGCCGTCGGTGCGGTCGGCGCGCCGGCTCACCGAGTCGACGCGGTCACGCAGGCCGTCGACGATGGCGCGGTCGATGACCGTCGACCCCATGATGATCCCGAGCGTCAGGGCCAGGAACACGGCCACCAACGACACGATGTGGTAGCGGAGGTTGATCATGCGGCTACCCGAACAGGGCGCGCCACGTGTCGCTGAGGTAGAGCCACAGGGCCCGGAAGAACACGTGGAACGGCTGGGCGACGATGGCCGTGACGAGCATGGCGGTGAGGGCGGCGCCCACGAGGAACGCCAGATCGGCCTTGCGCACCCGGTTCTGGTAGAGGCGGCTGACGCCCTTGGCGTCGACGAGGATGGGGCCCACCTTCAGCCGCACGAGGAACGTCGAGGCCATGCCGGCCCGTCCCTTGTCGAGGAACTCCACCATCGAGGCGTGGGTGCCCACGGCGACGATCAGCTCGGCCCGCTTCTCGTAGGCGAGCAGCATGGCGATGTCCTCGCTGGTGCCCGCCGCCTCGAACACGGTGTACGGCAGGCCGAGGGTGTCGAGGCGGTCGGCGCCGGGCGCCGTGCCGCCCGGGTAGGCATGGACGACCAGCTGTGACCCCCGGTCGCTCGGGGCCCGGCACACGGCCTCCAGCGTCTCGTCGCGCACCGAGTCGAAGTCGCCGATGATCAGGTCGGGCCGGTAGCCGGCGTCCATCAGGGCGTCGGCGCCGCCGTCCACGCCGATCAGCACCGGCTTCATCTCCCGGACGTAGGCGCGGAGGGCGGCGAGGTCCTCCTCCCACCCGAGACCGCCGCGCACGACCACGAGGACGTGGCGGCCGGTGAGGTCGACGCCGAGCTTGGGCAGGACCGGCGAGTCGGTGAGCAGATGATGCTCGCGCCGAAGGTATTCCAGCGTGTTCTCGGCGAAGCGTTCCAGCTCGGCGCCGACGGCCAGCTTGGACTCCTCGATCTGCTGTTCGAGGGACTCGAGGGTGTGGCGCGTGCCCTTCACGACCCGGTGGCCGTCGCTGAGCACCTCGTTGGCCTTGACGGTCAGGACCTCGCCCTCGTGGACGGTCGTCATGAGCGACGGGCCGATGTCGTCGATGAGGGGGATGCCGGCGGCCACGATGAGGAGGGGACCGGTGTTGGGGTACCGGCCCGAGATCGACCGGGAGGCGTTGACCACGGCGCCCACGCCCGCCTTGATGAGGCCCTCGGCGGCCAGGCGGTCGAGGTCGAGATGGTCGATCACCGCTACTTCGCCGGGTTGGACGCGGGAGAGGAGGCGCTTGGTACGGAGGTCGACGCGTGCCGGCGCGCCGGCGGCGCCGGTCCGGACGTTCTCGATCGTCGCCTGGCCGTTGCCGTTGCGCGTGGGCGCCGGC
>JBOGIC010000829.1:0-5737 GCA_050744985.1 Acidimicrobiales bacterium | reverse complement strand
GTTGTTGGTCGCGTCGGCGCCTCTGCGGTGACCCCCACGTCAGCGTCGTTGACGATGACGAGCGACCCGGGCGATTACATCGGACTCGGGCAGAACTACTCGTACTCGACGGCCAACGGCGGTCAGTTCAGCTCCACCAGCAGGGGCGGGCGTCCTCAACGCGTCCGTCAACGCCTTCAACGGAGACTGGTGGTATGTCGACTTCGCCGCCCCGGCGGGCCAACAACAACTCGCCCCGGGCTCGTACCCGAATGCCACTCGCTACCCTTTCCACGGCGCAGGCCCCGGGTTGTCGATAGCCGGGAACGGGCGGGGCTGCAACACCCTCACGGGCAGCTTCGAGGTGCTGGAGGCCACATACGCGCCCAACAACACCTTGCTGACTTTCCGGGCGACGTTCGAGCAGCATTGCGAGGGCTTCGAACCGGCGCTACGGGGTTCGTTCTCCCTCACCAACCCGGAGCCCCCGCCGCCGCTGGCCATCGAGATCAGCGTGAACGACACGGGGACGGTCAACCGCCACACCGGTCATGTCACGGTCGGCGGTACCATCACCTGCAGCAGTGCGGTCCAGACGAATGCCGGGGCCACGGTGAGCCAGCGGGCCGACCGCTCGGCGGTGTCGGTCGGCTCGACCGGGTTCAGTACCTCCTGCTCGACAACACCGACGGCCTGGCAGGCGACGGTGAGTGCCACCAACGGACCGCCGTTCAACCCGGGCAAGGCCCAGGTCGACGTGACGGCGCACGGCTTCGACCCGGCCAACGGGACCTTCGTCACCGCTGACGCGAGCCAGGTCGTCCGCTTGAAGTAGCGGACAACTCAGCCGGGTGGACGGGACGCGATTCGAACCTCGACCGGCGGGCACTGCTCGAGGTCGTCGGCGCCGGGCAGGATTGACCTGAGCGAGCGACAGCCGAGCGTCCTCGATGTCGCTCCGCGACCCGCCGGCAACAGGTCGGGAGCCGGTCCCGGCGAGATCCCCAGGTTCTCGGTCTCGTTATCCACGTGCTCCGCCGAGCATCCTCTGCGTGGATCGTGCCGAGGAAGCATTTCAGGGCCCGATCGAAGACCGCTGCGATCAGGATACGAACATATGTTCGAGAATGTAGTCGCCCGCCGCCGAAGGGAAACCTTGCGCGAGTTGCGCAGACACACTGCTCGACCCTCTCGCCCGTTTGGCGTGGCAACTCGTCGGAGAAGCCGGGTTGCCAAGCAAGAAAGTACATGATAAATACTTTAAGGTGCCGAAGCGGAGCCTGAGGTTAGGCGGGGGTGCGCTCCTGGTTCTCACGTTCGTCACTGGCGCTTGCCGTGATGGGAACGGTGGGCAGCCAACGGCGCCAACGGACCAGACGACCGCGGCGACGACAACCACAACCAACCCGTACGCAGTGCCCGAACCAGTCGATGCGACCTACGTCAACCGGGTCCTTCAGGGTCTCGACGCCCAGAGCGGTGATGTCTACCGCCTCTACTTGCGGGATCGCCAGATCACTTCGGAGATCCGCGACCGCGTTCAAGCGATGTACGGCACAGGACCCGCGTTCGAGTTGACTATTCGAGCGATAGAAGCCGCGAGGAACGACCGAGCCACCGTCGAACCGGGCAACCGCATCACCACCGTAACGCGCATGATTTCGGCGACTTCTGCGTGCATCTACGTTCAGGTGGCACGCGACTATCGACCGGTCGGAGGCACGGACAGCGCGGCGGTCGAGTGGGTCGGGCTTCAGCCAATCAGCGTGTTCACGAACGCCACGTCCTATAACCCGACGCACTGGCGGTACGTGGTCGACGGAGCCCTGCCCGGCGACTCTCAGCCACCCAATCCATGCGCCACGTCGTAGCTCTCTTCGCCATCGTGACGGTGTCATGCACCGCCTTGGTCGGCGCCGTCGCCGGAGCGCAAGAGACAACTTCGTTCGGCGAATGCCGCCGGGCTCCGGATGGGACGTTGGCGAGATGCCCAGACGGCACGGATACACGCGAGAAGGCGAGTGAGGACAGCGCGAAAACGGCGCCTTCTAGGTCGCCGTCGAATGTCCGGTATGACCCCTACACGAAGCTGATGACCGGTCCCGACGGCCGGCCGTGTTGGGGCTACCAATACCGCCCGGCGCCCGTCGACAGTCCCGAACCGCCGCCTTCGGCCACCTCGATCGCCCCGTCACATACGGGCGAGGTCTACGAGATGTGCCCGCCCGCGACGCAGTCGGCCAGCGACAGCGCGGCAGCGACGGCGATTCGGGAGTGGCACGACGTACCGCTGCCGGTGCCGAAGCCGTACATCGCGCCGGGGTGGGGCATCACCGGCAAGCTCGTCTATCTGGAGACCAGGGGACAGCTGACACTCGAGTTCAGCAAGCCGACCGCGGTCGGCACGCTCACGATCCACGCGACGGGCGAATACGTCGTTGACTGGGGTGACGGCGAGACGAGCTGGCCGTACAGCATTGAGGGCAAGCCCTGGCCGGGCGGGCAGATCATCCACGACTACATATGGGCCGGCACCTACGACATCGTCGTGCGTGAACGCTGGACCGCCAACTGGGAGATCGGGCCGTGGTCGGGCCAGCTGACCGAGCTGCAGACCACCGGTCGCATAGATGACTTCCCGCTACGCCAGATCCAGGCCGTCGTGGGCGCCGTGAAGCAGCCGGGTTGAGTGACTACTTGGCGGAGGGAGTGGGATTCGAACCCACGGGGCTCGTCGCCCAAGGCTTTTCAAGAGCCTCGCATTCGGCCGCTCTGCCATCCCTCCGGTGACTACAACTGCGGAGTTGATCGTAGGACCCGTCCCCGCAGATCACTGACCCAGGCGTCCGCGTCCCGCCACGCCGCCTCGGCGTCGCGGCGCAGAGCCGGCCCGTGCTCGCCCGCCGCCGGGTACGAACCGAGGAACTTGATCTTGCGGAGCTGGGCGTGGAGGTCGCGTAGGCAGTCGGCGACGACCTCGTCGTCGATGTGGCCCTCGAGGTCGATCACGAAGCAGTAGTCGCCGAGGCTGTGCTTGGTCGGCCGTGACTCGAGCTTGGTGAGGTTGATGTTGCGGGCCGTGAACTGGCCGAGGATGGCGTGCAGGCTTCCGGGCTGGTCCCGCTTCTGGAAGCACACGATCGTGCTCTTGTCGTGGCCCGTGAGCTTGGGGATGCCGGCTGCGGGCGGGCGCACCAGCACGAACCTCGTGCGGTTCTCCTGGTGGTCCTCGATGCCCTCGACCAGGATGTCGAGGCCGTACAGCTTGGCGGCCAGCGCGGTGCCGATCGCGGCGGTGCCGTCGGGCGGCGACTCGGCGAGCAGCCGGGCCGCCTCGGCCGTCGACGTGGTGGCGACCATGGCCGCCCCCGGCAACCGGTGGGACAGGAACTTGCGACACTGGGCCGCCGCATCAGGAAACGACGCGACCCGCGAGACATCGCCGATAGTGGTTCCGGGCGGCGCCAGGAGGTTCTGGCGGATGTGGAGGACTTCCTCCCGGTGGATCAGCAGGTCGTGCTCGAACACGAGCGCGTCCAGCACGAGCCGGACGGTGCCCTCGATCGAGTTCTCGAGGGCGACGAACCCGGCGTCGACGTCGCCGGCTCGGGTGGCGGCCAGCACGTCGGGCATCGATCGCAGGGGCACGAGGTCGGCGGCGGCCAGCTCGGGCTCGGCCAGCAGCGCCTCCTCCGTGAACGTGCCGTGCGGTCCGAGGAAGCCGATCCGCAGGCGTGGCTGGTCGTCCGGGGGGTCCACGTCCGGAGACGATAGGGCAGGCCCCGCCGGCCACGGCGATAATTGGCCCCCATGGACGAGCCCACCCTGCGCCGGTTGCTCGACGACGTGCGTTCCGGCGCGCTCGCGCCCGACGACGCCGTGGCGCGCCTGCGCCGCCTGCCCTTCGCCGATCTCGGCTTTGCCCGAGTCGACCATCACCGCGCCCTCCGCCAAGGCATGGCCGAGGCGGTGTATGGGCCGGGCAAGTCGCCCGCCCAGTGCGCCGCGATCGTCGCCGAACTGCTGGACGAGCCGGGCGGCGCCGTGCTGCTCACCCGAGCCGACGACGCCCAGGCCGGCGCGGCCATGGCCACCAACCCGGGCGCCACCCGGCGAGGGAGCACGCTGGTCTGGCGGGCCGCACCCGAGCCGCGCCCCGGCCGCATCCTCGTGCTCACCGCCGGCACCGCCGACCTGCCCGTCGCCGACGAGTGCGTGGCGACGCTCGAGGCGCACGGCTTCCGGCCCACGCTGGTGGCCGACGTCGGCGTGGCCGGCGTGCACCGGCTGCTGGTGACCGCCGAGGAATTGGCCGAGGCGGACGCGGTCGTCGTCATCGCCGGCATGGAGGGCGCCCTCGCCAGCCTCGTCGGGGGGATGACACCGGCGCCGGTCGTGGCCGTACCGACCAGCGTGGGCTACGGCGCCGCGCTGGAAGGCGTCACCGCGCTTCTCGCCATGCTCGCGAGCTGCGCCTCCGGCATCACGGTCGTGGGGATCGACAACGGCTTCGGCGCGGCGTGTGCGGTGCTGAGGCTCCTGCGGTGACCCGATGAGCGACAAGCCGACGCTCGCATGGTTCCACTGCTTCGCCGGCATCGCCGGGGACATGGCCCTCGGCAGCCTGCTCGACGCCGGCGCCGACCTCGACGAGGTGCGGGCGCTGGTCGAGCGGCTGCCGGTCTCGGGCTGGCGGCTCGACGTGGAACCGGTCCTCCGCTCGGGGATCGCCGGCACCCGCGCCATCGTGCGGGTCGTCGACGACGGCGTCGTGCGCACGTACGCCCACATCTCGGCTCTGGTCGACGAGGGCCGGCTGCCCGACCGCGTGCGGTCCCGGGCCCAGGCCGCCTTCGCCGCCCTCGCCCAGGCCGAGGGACAGCTGCACCGGCGCCCCCCCGAGCAGGTGCACTTCCACGAGGTCGGCGGGCTCGACGCCATCATCGACCTGGTCGGCGCCTGTGCCGCGCTCGAGGTGCTCGGGGTAGACCAGGTGTACGCCAGCCCGATCGCGACGGGGCTCGGGATGATCCGGTCGGCGCACGGTGTCCTCCCCAATCCCGCCCCGGCGGTGGTCGAACTGCTCCGTGGCGCCCCGACCTACGGGCGGGACCTCCCGGTCGAGCTCACCACCCCGACGGGCGCGGCGCTGCTCGCCGCCACGGCGACGGGATACGGCCCGCTCCCGCTGATGACGGTCACGGCGACCGGCTTCGGGGCCGGCGAACGGGACTTGGACGACCTCCCCAACCTCACCCAGGTCGTCATCGGTGTGGACGCCGTCGTCGACCCGGACCAGGGCCAGCCCGTGGTGCAGCTCGAGGTCAACGTCGACGACGCCACCGGCGAGGTGCTCGCCCACGCCATCACCGCCCTCCTGGAGGCGGGCGCGCACGACGCCTGGGTGACACCCATCCTGATGAAGAAGGGCCGTCCCGCCTACACGGTGAGCGCGCTGAGCGACCTGGCGCTGGTCAAGCAGATCGGTCGCGTCCTGGCCCGGGAGACGGGCTCGCTGGGTGTGCGCGGCCTCCGCCTGGAGCGGTGGCCGGCGGCCCGGGCGGCGGCCGAGGTCGAGGTCGACGGCGTGCCCGTACGGGTCAAGGTCGGTGCCGGTCGCGTGAAGGTCGAGTACGACGACGCCGCCCGGGCGGCCCGGCGAACCGGGCTCCCCCTGCGGGAGGTGCTGTTCCGAGCCGAGGCCGCCTGGTACTCCCGCCGCCCCGACGCGCCCGACCCCGACCGCGCCGGCTGAGCC
>JBOGIC010000828.1:0-4271 GCA_050744985.1 Acidimicrobiales bacterium | reverse complement strand
GCCAAGCAGAGCGCCACGAAGGCCTTCTCGCTCCCGTCGGGGAGCAACCTGCTCGTCGGAATCGCCGTCGTGCTGGCCGTGGCGGGCGTCGTCGCCGCCACCCGGCGAGGCCGGCGCCTGGTGCGCACCCATGTCGTCGGCGGGCTGAGGCGGTCGTTCACGAGCATCGCCTCGCTCGGCCGCTCGCCGGGGAGGCTGGCGGCGTTGTTCGGCGGGTCGGCCGCCGTCACGCTCGCCTACGTCGGGGCGCTGGCGGCGGCCGTGGCCGCATTTCACGGCGGGCTCGGCATCGCCCAGGTGGGGGCGGTATACCTCGGCGCGTCCGCGCTCGCCGCCGTTGCTCCGACGCCGGGTGGGCTCGGCGCCATCGAGGCCGCCCTGGTCGCCGGGCTCACCGGTGTCGGCATGGCCTCGGGGAGCGCGGTGGCGGCCGTCCTCAGCTACCGGCTCGTGACGTACTGGTTGCCGATCCTGCCCGGCTGGATCAGCCTCCGGGCGCTGTCGCGACGCGGCTACATCTGACCGGACTGGGGCTACCGAGCGGCGGTGGCGGCCGCCGCGCGGCCGATGCGACGTGAAGCGACCAGCCCGATCCCGGCGACCTTCACTCCGTAGGCGAGAGCGGCCACTACCTTCGTCGCCGTGGAAACGCGCGTGGTCCTCGTCACCGGGACCTCCTCGCCGAAGGGCATCGGTTACGCCACGTCGAGGCGCCTGGCGGCGGCGGGCCAAACGGTCTACGCCACGGTGCGCCATCCCGAGCGCGGGGCGGACGTGGCCGCCGGCGCCGGCCCCGGGCGCATCCAGGTCCGCACCCTCGATCTCCTGGACCGGGCGGCGATGGCACCGCTCCTGTCGGGCATCGTCGAGGCCGAGGGCCGGCTCGACGTGGTCGTGAACAACGCCGGCTACGGCGTCATCGGGGGCGTCGAGCAGGTCGACATCGACGTCGCCCGCCGGAGCTTCGACACGAACCTGTGGGGCACGATGGCGCTCGTCCAGGAGGCGCTCCCGGTGATGCGGCGCCAGGGCGGCGGCCATATCGTGGCGGTGTCCTCATGCTTCGTCGCCGGCCTGCCGGTGCTCGGGATGGGGTACTACCTTGCGGCGAAGGCGGCGCTGGAGACGGTTCTGCAGAGCCTGGCTGCGGAGGCGGCGCCGTCCGGTATCCGGGTCACCTGCTTCGAACCGGGGCCCGTCATGACCGATCTGGAACGGGTCTGGGGCGACCGGGTGCCGCCGGGCGGCGACCCGCGGCCCACACTGTCCGACGAGCTCTATGCCTGGGTCGGTGACGCCGGCCCCCGTCCCCAGTCGCCCGACGAGGTCGCCGAGGCGCTGGTCGACATCATCGTGTCGGACGATCCCCCGTTGGCGGCACAGTCCGGGCCGGAATCGCGCGCCTACGCCGCCCGGTCGTTGCGCGATCCGACCCGGACGGCGGAACTACGCGATCTGCTCACGGCCCTGCGGAGGCTCCCCAGCCCCTCGTAGGCTCCGGCGGTGCGCGGCGCCCGCCACAACCGTCGCGTCGGGGCGGTGCTGCGCTCGATCCTCGAAGCGGACCGCACCGGCCTGGTCCCGCGCAGCGGATTGCGGCGCACGCTCGGGGTCACGGTGGTGCTGCTGGTCGGAGTAGCGCTCGGGCATCCGACCGAAGCGGCGGTCGCCGGGCTCGGCGCGCTCATCGTGGGCCTCGCCGACATCGGCGGCCCGCGGCCGTCGGCGGTCCGACTGATGCTCATCGCCATGGCGGCGATGGGCGCGGCGGGCTTCGTCGGCGCCCAGACCGCCGACCACGACGTGCCGGCCATCGCCGTGACCGCCGTGTGGGCCTTCGGGGGCGGGTTACTCGCCCGGTACGGGCGCCCGGGCGCGGTCGTGGGCCTGTTGTCGACGTTGGCGCTCATCGTCACCCAGGCGCACTACCTGGACCCCGGGTCGGCGGCCAAGCATGCGGCCCTCCTGATGGCCGGCGGAGCGGTGGAGGTCGTCCTCCTCCTCGTCTGGCGATCCGAGCGCCACCCCATCCCGGATCTCCCGTTGGGATTCAGCCTTCTCCGGCATGCGTTGCGCCTCGGCATCGCCCTCGCCGCGGCGACCGCCACCTACCGCCTCCTTCCCTTCGGTGCCCACGGCTACTGGATCGTGGCCACCGCCCTGTTCATCCTCCGGCCGGGTATCCGGTCGGGCGTCGAGAGCGGGGTGGCCCGCTACGCGGGTGCGGCGATGGCCGTCGTCGCGTCGACGGCGCTGGCCACGTGGCTTCAACCCGGCGACTACGTCATCGTCGGGTTGGCGGCCGTGAGCGCCATGGCCTGCTTCTCGCTGTACCAGTACAACTTCGCCCTGTTCACCGCAGGCGTGAGCGCCCTCCTGATCTTCATGGCCGCGCTCGCGGGCCTCCCGCCCCGGCGAGCGGCGCTGGACTTCCTGATCGACACGACCTTCGGTGCCGCCATCGCCATCGGGTCCTACGTCGTCGTGCCCGAGCATCGAAGGGCTCGGTAGGCGTACCGGCACGGCCGTGTGTGCTCTCGAGCGCGCGGTCGGAGTCCGGCAGCGGCAATCGTCGACGCCGAATAACGTCCCCCTGAGCGTGAACGACCGAGAGGAGCGTCCCGAAGTGGTTCGCAACGCAACACCCACCCGGAGGGCCAGGCCGCGGTGGTCTCGACCGCGGCGGGCCGGGATCGTGGCCGGGTTCACCATGATGCTCGTGGCCGGCGCATGCACGAATGGTGACGGGAACGGGTCCACTTCGGTCGGGAAGGTCCCCGCCGACGCCAAGAAGATCATGGACAAGCCGCCCTACGCCACGTCGCGATGGATCTACTACGTGGCCGACGCCAAGAGCGGTGACGTGCTCCTTGCCAACCGCCCGGACGAGATGGTGTTCACCGGCTCGACCGCGAAGGAGTTCACCGTGGGCTCCGCCTACGACCGCCTTGGCCCCGACACGACGCTGACGACGCCGGTGTTTTCAACCACGCCCGTCGTCGGCGGGGCCGTGGCCGGGAACCTCGTGCTCGTGGCGTCGGGCGACCTCGCCCTCGGTGGGCGCAACGGGCTCGAGGGCAAGTTCGACCACACGTTCTACGTCAACACGGTCGACCACGTCTACGCGAACATCGTGCCGAACGCGACGCTGATCGGCGACCCGCTCGCCGGGCTCAACGACCTCGCCCGGCAGATCGCGGGCAAGGGTGTCACGCGCGTCGACGGCAACGTCGTGATCGACACGCGCGTGTGGGAGACCTACGAGGGCCAGGAGGGCCCCGTGCCGCCCATCTTCGTCAACGACAACATCCTCGACGTCCAGGTCACCGCCGGCGCCGCCGAGGGCCAGGCGGCGACGATCGCGGTCACGCCGCAGACCGGCTATTTCACGGTGCGGTCGGAGGTGAAGACCGTCGCCGAGAACGGGGAGACGGCCCTGGGGGTCGAGGAGTCGACCGGCGATGCGAGAACCCTCATCGTCACGGGCACGATCGCGAAGGGCAAGTCGCAGCTCACGATCTACCGCGTCGACGAGGGTGCGGCGTGGGCGCGTGCGCTGTTCATCGAGGCGATGCAGCGAGCCGGCATCCGCGTGGCGGCGTCCATACGGGGCCCGAACGACCAGTCCGGGCTGCCCGCCGCCGGCAGCTACCCGTCCAACCGGGAACTGGCTTCGCTGAAGTCGCCGCCGCTGTCGGCCATGGGGACCATGATCCTCGAAACGAGTTACAACACGGGCGCCAACGCCTTCATGTGCCTGCTGGCCGTGAAGGCCGGGTCGACCGACTGCACCGCCGGGCTCGACACCATGTACGAAACCGCCGAGAAGGCCGGCCTGGACACCGACAGGCTGTTCCTCGTCGACGGGCAGGGACAGGATCCGGCCTCGACGACACCGCGCCAGATCAGCCGGTGGGTGCAGTGGTCGAGGGAACAGGCCTGGGGCGAGGTGTTCGTGAAGGGTCAGCCGCGGCTGGCCGAGACCGGCTCGCTGGCGCCCTACGGCGCCGGCAGCCCGGCGGCCGGGAAGGTGGCGGCGAAGGCGGGCACCAGCGTCAACCTCGACTCGGTGACAGACCGGGTGTACTCCAAGGTCCAAAGCCTCTCGGGCTACCTCACCCTCGACAACGGGACGGTGCTGGTGTTCGGGCTGTCCCAGAGCGGCGCCACGTTCCCGAGCCTGTACGACGGCCTGGTCGAGGCCGGGGGGGACGTGGCCGGAGTGGCGGCGGCGTTCCAGCAGGCCTTGTCCAAGTAGGTCGCGGTCCCGA
>JBOGIC010000827.1:0-2450 GCA_050744985.1 Acidimicrobiales bacterium | reverse complement strand
GTAGTGCTTGGGCGGGATGGTCTGGGGATCGAGCGGGCCGGTGGTGATGCCGGGGCCGAGGTAGGGCTCGGCGATGGGTTGGCCGTTGACGTAGACCAGCCCGTCGGGGCGTGCCTCGACCGTGTCGCCCGGGAGCCCGATCACCCGCTTGATGAGGTCCTTGACCTGGCCCTCGGCCTGCTCGGGGCCCTTGAACACGATGACATCGCCGCGGTGGACGTCGTGGAGGTCGTAGCTGAGCTTGTTCACCAGCACCCGGTCCTGCTCCTCCAGCGTGGGTAGCATCGAGCCCGACGGGATGTAGAAGGCCTGGATCAGGAACGTCTTGACGACGAAGGCGACGAGCAGGGCCCCGACGATGATGACGATCCACTCGATCGCGTTGCGCAGACCGGACTGCTTCTTCCTCTCCTTCTCCGTGAGCTCGGGCGGGTCACCGGGCTGCTCGAAGGGGATCTGCGACGGTGGTGTGGGCACCGGGGGGCCGGCAAAGCTCATGTCGCGGCAGGCTACCGCACCGGTCCCGGCAATCCCGGGGCGCGGTACCGGGCCAGCAGGCGGCGGGCCGCGTCCCCGACGATGTTCTCGCCCTCGACCACACGGGCGGCGGGGCCGAGGCGGAGCAGGAGCCGTTCCAACCACGCCCGCTCGCTGACCGCCAGCGTGACGAGCACGCGGCCGTCGCCCAACTCGTCGGCGGCTTCGACCGGGTACTGGTCGACGACCCACCGGCCGGCGGGCTCGAGCTCCAGGGTCACCCGCGGGTCGTCGGCCCGTGCCCGGTAGACGGCGAAGTCGGGGGGACGGGTCGGCGCGGCGAATTTCGTGTCGAGCGAGCGGGCCGCCCGCACGCGGTCGAGGCGGAACAACCGCTCGTCGTCCACGGCGTGGCACCACGCCGACAGGTACCACTGCCCGCCGGCCGAGAAGACGGCGTAGGGGTCGACGACCCGCTGGCTCCAGCTGTCGCGGCCGAAGCTGTAGTAGTCCAGCTCGACCTGCCGCCGGTCGTTGACGGCGGCGGTGATCGTCGTCATCACCTCGCCGGCGGCCGGGGCGAGCGAGACCTCGACCGCCTCGGCGTCGCCCACGCCGAGGGCCGCGGCGAGCTTGTGCAACCCCCGGGCCAGTGGCCCCGAGGCGTCCGCGCCGGGAACCGCCAGCGCCACCTGCCCGGCGGCCAGCAGGGCGAGGCCTTCGGCCGGCGTCAGCCGGAGCGGGCGCGCGAAGTAGTCGGCGTACCGGATCCAGACCCGCCCGTCGGCGATGTCGACGTCGATGAGGGTGTCGGGGGTGTAGGGGTGGAGACCGCACAGGAACAACAGCTGCAGGTCGTCGACCAGCTCGTCCTCGGTGCAGCCGAAGCGGGCGCCGACCTCCGCCAGCCGCGGGCCGTCATGGTCGGCGATCCACGGCACGACGGCCAGCAGCCGGTGGAGGCGCGCCTCGGCGCTCAGGCGGGGCAGAGCGCCTCCAGCCACGCCACGAGGTCGTCGCGCAGCTCGGGTGGCCCGAGCAGCTCGGCGTGGTCGAGGAACCCGAGCACGAACGAACGGAAGGCGTCGCGGTTGGTCACCGAGACGGCCAGTACCACCGACCCGTCGGCCCGGCGCTCCTCGACCGCGGCCGCGCCGGCATGGCTCTCGGCCCACCCCGCCTGCTCGGCGTCGACGAGCAGGCGGGCCCTCACCGCCGGCTCGGTCCCCAGCTCCCACGGCGGCGGGTCGGGGCTCGCCCCTCCTGTCCACACGGTGCGCGCGCTGCCGGCCGCCCCTGTCTCCACCGGCGGCTCGATCCGGTCGAGGCGGAACACCCGGTCGTCGCCCGCGTCGTGGTCGAACGCGGCCAGGTACCAGTGCCCGTTGCGGAACGACAGCCGGTGCGGGTCGAGCCGGCGCGGGCGGCCTTTGTAGCCGAAACCCACCGTGCGCCGGGCCGAGATGGCGCCGAACAGGGTCACCAGGTGCGGCGTCACGGGCAGGGCGGCGACGGCCGGCGCCGGCCCCGCCTCGGCCACCTCGCCGCCGAGCTTCCAGAGCGCCTCGACCCCGTTGGCGACGTCCACCCGGACGGCCGACGCGGCGAGGTTGAGGGCGGCCAGCTCGTCCTCGGCCAGGCCGGGGTCGGGGAGGTAGTAGGCCTCCTTGGCCACGCGGTACCCCTCCGCCGCGGGTGTGCTCCCGGGGATCGCCTCGATGGTGACGGGGATGCCGAGGTCCCGCAGCGCCTCCTTGTCCCGCTCGAACGCCCGGCGGAACGCCGCCCGATCGTCGGCGTAGCCCGGCACCCGCCGGCGCAGGTCCTCGGCCGTGAGCGGACGGTCGGCGTCGAGCAGCGCGGCGGTCAGGTTGATGAGCCGTTCGAGCCGGTTCACGCGGCAACGGTAGCTGTGACGGCGTTCGGGCCACGCAGGCTGTGACGGCGTTCGGGCCACGCAGGCCGGGACGGCG
>JBOGIC010000826.1:0-2385 GCA_050744985.1 Acidimicrobiales bacterium | reverse complement strand
GTGACCGAGCGGATGTAGCGGCCCTTGGCGGAGGCGGGCTTGGCCCGCTGGATCTCGTCGATGACGGCGCGCATGTTGGCGAGGAGCGCCTTCTTCGCGAAGGACTTCTTGCCGATCGGCACGTGGATGTTGCCGAACTTGTCGGTCCGGTACTCGACGCGACCGCCCTTGTACTCGGTCACGGCCTTGCCCACCTCGGTGGTGACCGTGCCGGTCTTGGGGTTGGGCATCAGGCCGCGGGGACCGAGGATGCGGCCCAGGCGGGCGACCTGGGCCCGCATGAGGTCGGGGGTGGCGATGGCCACGTCGAAGTCGAGGTACCCGCCCTGGACCCGCTCGGCCAGGTCGTCGGCACCGACCACGTCGGCGCCCGCGTCCCGGGCCTCCTGGGCCTGGGGGCCGGCGGCGAACACGGCCACGCGGACCGCCTTGCCCGTGCCTGCGGGCAGCCCGACCGTGCCTCTGACGATCTGGTCGGCCTTGCGGGGGTCGACCCCGAGGCGGACGGCCAGCTCGACGGTCTCGTCGAACTTGGCCGTGGCCAGGCTCTTCACCAGGTCGACGGCCTCCCCCGGGGCGTGCGGCTGGTTGCGGTCGAAGCGGCGGACGGCGTCGGTGTACTTCTTGCTGTCGCGGTGATTGTTGCCCATCCCGTCCCCTACTTCCTGACCATGATGCCCATGGAGCGGGCCGTGCCCTCGACCTGCTTGCGGGCCGCGACGATGTCGTTGGCGTTGAGGTCGGGCATCTTGGTGCGGGCGATCTCCTCGACCTGGGCCGCGGTGACCGTGCCCGCCGCCTCCCGGCCGGGCGTCTGCGAGCCCTTGGGAACGCCTGCCGCGGCCCGAAGAAGGACGGGAGTGGGCGGTGTCTTGGTGACGAAGGTGAAAGACCGGTCCTCGAAGACGGTGATCTCCGCCGGCACGATCGTGCCCCGCTGGCTCTCGGTGGCCGCGTTGTACTGCTTGCAGAACTCCATGATGTTCACGCCGTGAGGGCCCAGGGCGGTGCCGACGGGGGGCGCCGGGGTGGCCGCCCCCGCCGGGATCTGGATCTTCACGACCGCGGCAATGCGCCGCTTGGCCATCCTCAACGCCTCCTAAAGCTTCGCGACCTGGCTGAACTCGAGCTCGACCGGCGTCTCGCGACCGAAGATGTTCACGAGCACCTTGAGCTTGAGCTGGTCTTCGTTGATCTCGGCGATCTGGCCGGAGAAGTCGGCGAAGGGGCCTTCCTTCACCCGCACGCTCTCGCCCACCTCGAACATGGGGCGGCGCACCGGCTTGCGCCCACCACCGACGTCGGCGCCTTCGGGCTGAACCTGGAGGATGGCCTCGACTTCCTTGCGCGACAGCGAGGTGGGCTTGGCGCCGAGGCCGACGAAGCCGGTGACGCCGGGCGTGTTGCGCACGACCCGCCAGGAGTCGTCGTCGAGGAAGCACCGTACGAGCAGGTAGCCCGGGAAGACCTTCTTCTGGACGACGACGCGCTTGCCGCCCTTGAGCTCGATCACGTCCTCCATGGGGATCACGCACTCGTAGATGCGGTCCTCCATGTTCATGGAGGCGATGCGGCTCTCGAGGTTGGACTTCACCTTGTTCTCGTAGCCGGCGTAGGTGTGCACGACGTACCACGAGCCGGGCCGGTCGTACGGGCTCTCGACCCGCTCAGGCGGCTCCTCCTCGCCCGCGCCGTCGGCGACGGTATCGGCGACGGTATCGGCGACGGGATCGTCGGCATCGGAGGCGGCCTCAGGCGGCGTGCCGAGGAGCTCGTCCTCGGTCAGGACCGTGCCCGTCGGCGACGCGTCCAGCGGGTCCTCGTCGGTTTCGGGGGGTGTGGCGAAGGGATCAGTGATGTCGGTCATGTCTTGAACAACCAGATGACGAACTTTCCGAACGCGAGGTCGAGTAGGAAGATGAGCCCTGTGAGGATGACCAGGGCGATGAGGACGATCGTCGAGTAGTGGATGACTTCCTTGCGGGTCGGCCAGGCGACCTTGCGCAGCTCGGCCCGGACCTGCCGGAGGTACTCGCCGGCCTTGATCCGCTTCTCGGGTGGCTTGGGCGCGGTGCGAGTCGGCGGCTCGCGCCGAGCCGGGTTGCCCTCGCGGTCAACCTGGCCCTGCTTCTGCATCATCCGCTTCATCTGTCGGTTCACGGCCACCTCGGCACGACTTCAAATCCTCGAGCAGGGCAGGAGGGACTCGAACCCCCAACCGCCGGTTTTGGAGACCGGTGCTCTACCAGTTGAGCTACTGCCCTCCGGGGGGTTGGCGTTACGAGGATAGCCCGCGCGCCAGGGGACCGGCCCAGCCATTGCCTTTACTCCGCGCGAGTGGCCCTGTGAGGTACCACTTTCGCGAAGTAAACGGTGGCTCTAGGA
>JBOGIC010000825.1:0-4322 GCA_050744985.1 Acidimicrobiales bacterium | reverse complement strand
CCATCACGGCGACGCCGGGTGCACAGGCCTCGGTCGGTGACGACACCGGCGACGACGCGGGCGCCGACGACACGGGCGACGATGCGGGCGCCGACGACACCGGCGACGATGCGGGCGCCGACGACACCGGCGACGATGCGGGCGACGACGCCGGCCAGGACGACGCCGGCGGGGCCTAACCAGCTGTCGCCGCTCGCTCGCTGCGTCGGCGACGTTCCCACATTCATCGACCACCACTGGTCGCAGCGCCCACTGCTGCGGGCCGGTGCCGACGGCGACGCGGACGCGTTCGCCGACCTCTTCTCGATCGACGCCGTGGACACGTTGATCTCGTCGCTGCCGCGCCTCCCGGAGTTCCGGTTGGTGCGCGACGGCACGCCAGTCGACCCGTCCCGGTACTGCGTCACCCGCACGGTGGGGGGCAAGCCCGTGCCGGGCGTGGGCGACCCGGCCCGTATCCATGCGGAACTGGCGAGCGGGGCGACGATCGTCATGCAGTCGCTGCAACGCACGTGGCCGCCGCTCGCCCGGTTCTGCCGCCTGCTCGAGCTGGAGCTCACCCACCCCGTGCAGGCCAACGCCTACGTCACACCGCCGGGTGAGCGCGGGCTCGGCGTCCACCACGACACCCACGACGTCTTCGTGCTCCACCTGGCGGGCCGCAAACGGTGGCAGGTGTACGAGCCGGTGGTCGACCACCCCCTGTCCGACCAGAGGTGGTCGGCCGGCACGGCGCCGACGCCGATGATCCTCGACACCGAGCTCCGGCCCGGTGACTGCCTCTACATGCCCCGGGGGTTCCCCCACGCGGCGTGGTCGCAGGACGAAACGGCCGCCCATCTCACGATCGGACTGCTGGCCTTCAGCACTCAGGACGTGCTGGCCGAGCTCCTGCGCCGCACACACGACGCCATCGCGTTCCGCCGCTCGCTGCGGCCGGGTTTTGCCAGCGACGCCGGCTTCGTCGCCGATGTGGACGAGATCGTGACGCGCTTGGGCCAGTGGCTCGCAACGCTGGACACCGCGGTGGTGGCCGAGGCCGTGTCGGAGCGGTTCTGGGCGACCCGCCCGCCCGTGCTGCCCGGCCAGCTCGGTCAGCTCGCCCGACTCGACGGCGTGCACGAGGCGTCGGTTGTCCGCCGGCGGGAGACGGCCGTCTGCCGTCTGTCGGTGCGAGACGACATGCTCGTCGCCGTGCTGGGACCGCGCCGCCTGGAGATGCCCGCAGCCCTGGAGTCGGTGGTGCGCCGTCTGGTCGCCGGCCCGGCCGTGTGCCTCGCCGACCTCGACGACGACATCGACGAGAAGAGCCGGACCGTCCTCGCGCGCCGCCTCATCCGGGAGGGCGTGATCGAGCTGGTCGGGTAACCCAATAGGCCAGCACCGTCGCCGAGGATGTGGTGGCGGCGTGGACGATGGCGGGTGCGAGCAGGCTGCCCGTCGCGAGGCGCAGCCAACACAGCCCCGCGCCGGCCAGGGCGCTGGCGGCGACGGCGGCCGCGAGGGCGCCCACCCGGGCTCGGGGCGCCGCGGCCACGCCGTTCAGGTTGAGGGCGAGGTGCGTCGGTACGACCTGCCAGAGGCCGAACAGCAACGAGGCCGGCACCAGGCCGAGCCCGGCGAGGAGGACGCCGCGGAAGGCGACCTCTTCCAACACGACCGTGCCCAGCGGGATCCGGACGAAGGCCAGGTAGGCGACCGAGCCGGTCAGCCGCTGGTCGTGGAACAGGCGGCGGGTGACGGAGAGATGGGCGGCAAGACCGACCGCGCCCACGGCCACGACGGCCATGGCGCACCCGACCACGAGCGCCTCCATCGAGGGCCCTACGTCCGGGACCCCGGCCACGACGAGCAACGTGGCCGTCGTGGCCAGGCACGCGGGGACGTACGCCCACCGGGGGAGGCGGTCGACCACGAGGTTGTGGGCGACGAGGAGGACGCCGGTCAGGAGTGCCGGAGCGACAGCCACGCGGTGCCGAGCAGCCCGAGGGCGACGAGGGGAAGTCCCCCGGGCATGCCCGGCACGACGAACCCGCGCCGCGCCAGGAAGCCCATCGCCGCGACGATGAGAGCGGCGGCGACGGCGGCCCGCAGGGCGCTGGGGTGGGTGGGCCGCAGGCGGGCCGTCTCGACCCGTCCGAACACGACCACGAGGGGCACGAGCGCCACGCCCAGCAGCACGAGCCACACCGGGCGCAGCGCCCACCACGCCGCCGATCCGGTCGCCGGCTGCGGGATCAGCCCGGTCGGGAGCACGGCGGTGGCGATGATGACCAGGGCGGTGAGGTGCCAGAGGTACAGGGTCATGGCCATCCCGTTGGCGGCCACGACGGCGGCCCACGCACGGGGCCGGGACAGCCACCGGTCGACCACGGGCCGCACGGCCAGCACGAGGCCGAACTGCCACACGGCCAGGGCGACGAGCGCGAGCGACGGCGGGAACGTGTTGGACCGGGCCTCGCCCACGCCTCCGACCATCGAGTCCGGGTAACCGGCGACCTGGGTGAGCAGCAGGAGCCCGGCGAACCCGGCCAGGCTCAGGGTCAGGGCGCCCCGGCGTGACAGTCCGCCGCGCTCCCGCCAGACGATCCCGATCTGGTGGGCGAACAGCCAGACCAGGCCGAGGTTCAGCCAGCCGACGTAGGGCACGCCGAAGGTCCAACGGGCGACGTCGACGGCGGCGACCGAGGCACCGAGCACGACGGCGGCGAGGACGCCCCAGCGGTGGTGGGCCTTGATCATGGCCGGGGCGACGGCGACCACGGCGACGTAGACGGCGAGGAACCACAGCGGCTGGGCGATCGCGCTGGCCCGCAGGTCGGCCGGGGCGATGCCGGCCAGTTGCAGGGCCACGGCGGCGGCCGTCCACACGGCGGTGAACGCCAGCACCGGGCGCACGAGGCGGGCGAGCCGGACACCCAGCCAGGTGCCGTAGCCCTTGCCGTCCCGCTGGGCGGCCGTCCAGCTCGCCGTGTTCGCGAAACCGCCCACGATGAAGAAGACGGGCATGACCTGGAATATCCACGTGAGCCAGCGCGCCCACGGCGAGACCTCGAGCACGTTGGACGTGCGCAGGCCGCCGCCGTCCCACACGACCGAGGCCATGAGCCAGTGGCCGAGCATGACGACCGCCAGGGACAGGGCCCGGAGGAAGTCGACGTAGCGGTCACGGTGGGCGGGCGTGGCGGCGGCCAGGTCCGAGGGGGACTTCGGGGTCAGCGTTGCGGTCATGAGTGCATCGTCCGCCGACCAGCACCTTTGCCATACCGGGGGCACCCCTCATAGGCCCCTGGGGGCACCCCCCAAACCGCCCCGGAAGCCTTCCCGGCGGGGTGTCGGAGGGCGCACAGTCGCCCCATGACGCAGACCCTGAACCTCGCCTCCATCCTCTCCGACTCGGCCACCCGTGACCCGTCCCGCACCGCCGTGGTGATCGGCGACTCGACCCTCGACTACGGCACCGTCGACATGTTCGCCCGCCTCTTCGCCGGAGCGCTCGGTGACCTCGGCGTGCAGCCGGGCCAGCCGGTCGCCCTCGTGCTGCCGAACGTGCCCCACTTCACGGTCGCCTACTTCGGCTGCCACTACGCCGGGAACCCGGTCGTCCCCCTCAACGTGCTGCTGACGACCGACGAGCTCGCTTACCACTTCGAGGACTCGGGCGCGGTGGCCGTCGTCACGTGGGAGCTGTTCGCCGACAAGGTGGTCGAGGCGGCCGGTGACCGCCGGGTCATCGTCGCCAAGTCCGACCTCGGCGACCTGTCGGCCCCGGAGGGCTGCCTGAACTTCACCGCCGTCGTGAGCGGTGCGCAGGCGGTGGCCGAGGCGTACCCGACGGCCGAGGACGACACCGCCGTCATCCTCTACACGTCGGGTACGACCGGCCGGCCCAAGGGCGCCGAGCTGACCCACGCCAACCTGTGGTTCAACGCCACCGTCATCTCCGAGGTCGTGTCGCTCGAGCCCGAGACGGTGGCCCTCGTGACGCTCCCGCTGTTCCACGCCTTCGGCATGACGGTCATGCACAACGCCGTGCTCGCGGTCGGGGGTTGCCTGGTGCTGCTGCCGCGCTTCGACGCCGCCGGCGTGCTCGACCTCATGACCCGCCACGGGGTCACGTTCTTCGGGGGCGTGCCGACGATGTACGTGGCCATGCTGCGGGCGGCCGAGCGGGGCGACTACGACGTGAGCGCCCTGCGCTGGTGCGTGTCGGGTGGGGCGCCCATGCCGGGGGAGGTCATGGCGGCCGTCGAGGGCCGCTTCGGCGTGACCCTGCTAGAGGGCTACGGCCTGTCGGAGACCTCGCCGGTGGTGAGCTTCAC